>JACMIV010000257.1 GCA_014380965.1 Rhizobiaceae bacterium
ACTTGCGGATCGATCCGGTGAGGACATCACTGCGAATCGAGGAGCAGGTCGCCGTCAAAGTTCCTTGGTCGGGATACAGGGGGCGAGAGGTCCTGTTCCACATCGACAGCCTGGTGCGCCTCAGGGAGAACGGCGCCGGTCTCTACGACAGCCTCGGCCAGCCCGACCGCCGCGACTGGCTGCAGACGCGGGGCAAGGCGGCGCTGCACGCGGCCATGCACGCTCGCGACTTCTACGACCTGACATTGACCGAGCAGAAAGTCGTGGAAGATCAGGTCCGGGACATTCTCGGCCGCGACGCCGCCCGCATCGGTCACAACATCGAGCCCATCGTCGCCCGGCTGCGACTGCCGGAGAACCGCTGGCTCGACCGTCAGTTCGTCGAGATCGCGCCTACAACCTATCCCATGAAGAACGCCGTCGCCTTGGCCGAGTTCGGCGCGACGATCGAACTCAAATTCGGGCGTTTGCGCCCGTTGATCGACTATATCGACCATCAGAGCCGAAGCGGTCTCGGAAGCCCTGGCGCGGTCGTCGAGGACGACACCGACGACACCTTCTACGATTCCAAGATCGAGCCGCAGATCGTCGCCCTCGTCGCCAAGACGATCACGGTCGTCATGCGGGATATCGAGACGGCCCAGTACTTTGCCGGATGGGAGAAGTGGGACCTGCCGTTTCAGGAGGATGACGTCGTCCGGCCCGAAAACAGAAATTATGTCCGCAACACCGTCATATCCGAGATCCGCAGAGAACTTCTGCGGCGCTTCGATCTCGAAATCGTCAACGTCCGGCTGCACCGGCTCGACCGCGAAGTCACGCGTCTCTGGACACTCATTCGCAGTCTTGGCCCTTTCGACATCCTGGGCATCACCTATCCGGCCGGCAGCGTCAGCGAAGCCGAGGGCATCGAGTACCGCTTACGGGCCTTACCGAACGAAGTGCCCGCGGACCAATGGCCGAAGGTTCTCGGGCATGGCGCGACCTACTTCCGCAAGGATGCGATTGTCGGCAGCATTGCCGCCGGCGCCCGGGAATTCCTCGCCGAGCGCACCCGCGACGAACTTGCCGACCTCAATCTCGGCAACCGCGCGCCGGGCCAGGCCGAGTCGATCAAGCGAGCGCTGGAATCCCACATCACCTTGACCCTTCTCGACATCTACGGCTTCACGATCAAACTCGACAGTGTCGAAACCGGCCACTCGCGGGTTGAGACGGCAAGCCGCAAGACCCGCTCCATCGTCGTCGAGGATCACCTCGCATCGATCGAAACGCTCGATCTGGTAAGGGCACGCAAGGTCGAGGCGATCCGAAAGGAAATCAGCCATTCCGAAGCAATGCTCGACCGTCTGCGGGCCGACGTTCTGGCCAATCCCCGCAGGACAACCGACAGCGAAGCGCAATACCACCGCGATCAGCAGTTGATCGCGGCGGAACAGTCGAAGATCGACGCGGCGAGCGACGCGATCGACCGGCTCGCTGCCGAGCGGATGGCCGCGCCGCGCTTCCTCGGCCCTTCGAAGAACGCGGGAGGCGAACACTCCGCGCCAGACCCGGCGCCAGATCATGGCCCGCAAGCCGCAGCGCCCGTGCGAGGCAGGACGATCCGATCATCGTCGAGCCGTTCGACGACGACATCGTGCCGCCCAGGCACATCTGACGCCGATGGCCGACGTCGACCGCCCCGTCCGCATGCTGCGCGGTGTCCAGCTCGGCGAAAACGTCGGAGCGGCCGTTCTGGTCACGCTCGCCGTCTTCGTCACGGCCTGGACGCTCTCGCCGGGCCTCGTCGGCGCCGTGCCGCTCCTCGGCGGCCCGCTCGCGACCGTCGGCCTCCTGCTGATCGGCCCATTCCCGTCAAGCCTCTATACGATGGCCGTGTTCGACATCACGGCCATCGTCGGACTGGCGCGGCTCCGCACGGCAAGGCTGGCGCTCGGCCGCGAGGCGACGGCCATCGAGGAGGTACGAAATGTTTGCAGAGAGTTAGGCGGGGACGTCGTCCGGCGAAACGGTCAGGGGCAGTCGCCCTTCTTCGCGACGGGCTACAACGCGATCGCGAAGGTCGAGCAGCTCGCCGTCTTCGCGATGACCGAGAACATCCGCAAGGATGCCGAGGCCTTCCGCTACGAGCCGGTGGCCCTCATCGTCGAGCGGGTGGCGGGAACCATTCTCTCCGGCAGTGCCGGCCTGCGCGATGCCCAGCAGATCGGATTGCGGCTCGGCATTCTCGGCACCTTCATCGGCATGAGCCTCGCGCTCGTCGATGTCACGGCAATCCTGAGCGAGGCGGCGGACGCGACAGCCGGGGAAGCGGCGACCGCATCCATCATCACCAACCTCTCGGTCGCCTTCGGAACCTCGATCGCCGGGCTCGTCGCGGCGATCCTTCTGCAGATCGTCGGCGGGGCCTTGCGCGAGCGGGAGATCGCGGTGCTCCGGCATCTGCAGGAATTGGCGGCAAGGCTCCAGGGGCTCTACCGCAATGCCGAGCTCGGCGGCAGTCTCGGTGCCGATATCGACGTTCTGAAGGACCGGCTCGGCGAGCACGGCAGAGACCTCGCATCGCATCGCATCCGCGTCGCCCGCGACAGCCAGACGATGGTCGACGCGACGCGCGACGTGGCGCGGGCCTTCGCGAGCCCCCTCGCCGGCATTCAAGAAACCGGCGACCGCCTCGCCAGCCTCATCGCGGAGCAGCGAGAGGCGATCGGCGCGCTGAGCGCGACGAGCGTCGGTGTCGCCGCGCTCCAGGAGCAGGTGTCGGGACATTTCGAGCGCGCGATCGCAATGTCCGCCGAGACCCAGCGGCGGCAGAGCGAGGACTTGCGAGCCGAGATCGCGGCATTGTCGGGCACACTCGCCGGTGAGCTTGCGGCAGGGCTGCAGGGCGCCAAGGGCCTTGCCGAGGTCGAGACGATGCTCGTGCGCCTCGACGCCGTCGCAGGGCTGCTCCGCCAGCTCGTCAGCGCGCAGAAGGCGATTCTCGAACGGCTGACCCTTTTCCTCGCGGCCGTCGTCGCAATCGCCGTCGCCGTTGCCGCGACGATCGTCCTCTCCTCGCACGCCGGCGCATCGCGGCCGACGACGGTCGATCCGTCTCTCTCGGCGCCGCTGCCGGACGTTTTGCCCGAGGGCCAGCGGCCGCCGGACGGGAGCCCGCCGACCGATGCGCCGGGGCGGGAGAACACGCCGAGATGAGCCCTTTCGGCGGATCGTCCGAAGCGACGCCGGAGAGCGACGACTACGGTCCGATGACCGATCTCGTCTTCTCCCTTTTTGCCGTCACCCTCCTCGTTCTCGCCATCGTCGGCACCGACGGCAAGGCCAAGCGCGCCGACATCAACAAGCGCCTCGTGGCCGCCACCGCCGAGGCCGAAAGCGCGCGTCGTGGGCGCGACGAGGCGCAGCGGAAAGCCGCCCTCACGGCGACCCGCGAGAGCGGGCCGATGAACCCCCAGTCGGGTGCCGAAATGACGGCGTTGACCGAAAGGATCGCGGAGCTGACCGCCTCGGCAAGCCGCGATGCCGTGGAGCGCGATGCCGAGCGGC
>JACMIV010000258.1 GCA_014380965.1 Rhizobiaceae bacterium
ACGAAGTCCGAGCGCTGGATCGGCAGGAGCTGCTCGAGCGCCGCGCGACGTCCGACCTCGTCGGGCGCAAGGATCATCTCGCGCATCGCCCGGATGCGGTCCCCCTCGAAGAACATGTGCTCCGTGCGGCAGAGGCCGATTCCCTCGGCGCCGAAGGCGCGGGCGGCGCGCGCCTCGATCGGCGTCTCGGCATTGGTGCGCACCCCCATGCGGCGCGCCCGGTCGGCGAACTCCATCAGCGTCGCGAAGTCGCCGGTCAGCGCCGGGCGCTTCAGTTCCACCGAGCCCTCGATGACCTCGCCGGTCGAGCCGTCGATGGTGATCTGGTCGCCGACCTTCAGCACCGTGCCGTTGACGCGAAGTTCGCCCGCGTCGGCGTCGATGCGCAGCGATCCGGCACCCGTCACGCAGGGCTTGCCGATGCCGCGGGCGACGACGGCCGCGTGGCTCGTCGTGCCGCCGCGGACGGTGAGGACGCCCTCGGAAACGTGCATGCCGTGGATGTCTTCGGGATGCGTCTCGTTGCGCACGAGGATGACCGGCCTCCCCTCGCTTGCCAGTTCCTGCGCCCTCTCGGCGGTGAACACGATCTCGCCCGTCGCCGCGCCTGGGGAGGCCGGCAGTCCCTTGGCGACGATCCTGAGGTCCGTGTCGCGCACGATGGTCGGGTGGAGCAGCTTGTCGAGCGAGGCGGGGTCGATCCGAAGCAGCGCCTCCTCCTCCTCGATCAGGCCTTCCTTCACGAGTTCGACCACGACGCGGATTGCCTCCCCGGCCGTGCGCTTGGCAATGCGGGACTGGAGGAGGAAGAGTTCGCTGTCGCCGACCATGAAGTCGACCTCGACCGCGTCGCCGACATGGGCTTCGAGCCGGCGAACATGATCGGCGAGCGCCGCGATGTCGGACGGGAACGCCTGGCCCGTGGCGTGGAGCGCCCCGTCGAACAAGGTTTCGAGCGCCATACGCTCTTCGCGCTCGCCGATCACGGCGCGCTCGCGGCCGCCAAGACCGAACTCGCCGGTCAGGCGCGACTGGCCGGTCTTGAGGTCGCGCGACAGAGCCGTGCCGCTGCCGGAATTCTGATCGCGTTCGTTGAAGATCATCGCGTGGGCAGTGACCGCAAGGCCAGCATTCTCGGCAATTCCCTGCGCCAGGCGGAAAGAGCGGGCGACCGGATTGCGCCAGCTCTGGAAGCTTGCCTCGATCACCTTGAAGAGCTGCTCGATCGGCGTCTGCGGCATCGTCTCGCCGATCTCGTCCTCGATGAAGGCGAGATAGCGCGCGATGAGCGCGCGCCACTCCGCGGCGCTAGTGGGCTCCGCGCCTGCCCAGCCGGACGCGGCGCGCTCTTCGTCGGCCATATCCTCGAAGTCGCCAGCGTCGACGCTGTAGACGAGACCGGAGAAGGCTTCAATGAAGCGGCGATAACTGCGAAAGGCGAAGTCCTGGTCGGCGAGCTCCGCGCTCAGCGTCTCGACGGTGCGGTCGTTCATTCCGACGTCGAGGACGGTCTCGGCAAGGCCGGGAATACCGGTGCGCGAACTCGTTCGAACGGCGAGGAGCAGCGGGCGCTCGGCGCCGTCGAAGCTGCGTCCCGTCGTCTCCTCCAGCCAGGCTACGGCAGCGCTGACCTCGGAGCGGAGCGGCTGCGGCAGGCCGTCTGCATGCGTAGAGGCTTCACGCCAAGCGGAGGAAGTGACGGTGAAACCGGGCGGAACGGGAAGATCGAGCGAGGCGAGGAGCGCCAGATTCGCTCCCTTCGCACCCAGCGATTCGGACGCGTCGGCCGTCCGCTCCGCCGTTCCACGCCTGAAAGTATGGATTCGTTTCGCCATCCGACGCTGCCGTGCTTCTTCCCGGTGTTCTTCTCGCCCCGACCTTGTTTCCGACGGGTCCGACACACTTACGGGAATTCGCCGCCCCCGCCAATTGCTGCAACGCAAAAAGAGAGCCGGTGCCGCGATCGGCCGCGGGCTCGCGACATTAACAAGCGACGCATACCGAGAAACCTCGCGACGAGGGCGCCCTCAACGGGGCGCCCCCGATGCCTGGATATCTAGACGGCGCACTCAGAGCATCGATTCGATCACCGCAGACAGTTCGGGCGCGCCCATGGCACCGGAATAGCGGTTGCCGTTCACGAAGAGGGTCGGGGTCGCCGCGACGCCGAACTCCTTCTCGCCGCGCTCCTGCGTCTCGACGATCTTGGTCTGGAGATCCTTGTCGTTGAGGCAGGCCGCGAAGCTCTCCTGCGTGAAGCCGGCGAGCTTGGAGATGTTGAAGAGCGCCTCGGAGGCGTTCTGCGCTCTGGCCCACTGGTCCTGCTGGCGGAAGAGGACGTCGACCATTGCGGTGCGCTTGTCCTCCGGCGCGCAGCGCGCCAGCATGAAGGCGGCAAGCGCCCGCGGATCGAAGGGAAATTCCCGCATGATCAGCTTCGCCTTGCCGGTATCGATGTAGTTGGCCTTGATCGTCGGCAGCGTCTGGATGTGAAACGTCGCGCAGTGTCCGCAGGTCATCGAGGCATACTCGACGATCGTCACCGGTGCGTTCGGATCGCCCATGACGACATCCGGAAGCGCACCCGGTTTCATGAGTTCGGCGACATCGACGGTGCCTTGGGCGGCAGGGGCTTCGACAGCCGCGGCAGCGGGGGCCGGCGCCGTCGTGGCAGGAGCTGCGGACGGAGCGGGCGTTTCCTGCGCGGTTGCCGACGTGACGACGCCGCTCGACGCCGTGCCGCTCTCCTCGCCGGAGCAGCCGGCCAGGACGAGGAGGCAGGCGGTGCCGAAGAGGGTCGCCGCCTTCGTTCCGAAACGCTTCGAGGTGTCGAGGCGGACGTCAGTTCTGGTCATCGTCGTCGGACCTTCCGGTTTGGCCGGGCCTTCCGCCCGCCTTTCATCGAAGCTGAATAGAAACAGATCGTGTCATTGCCAAGAGAGGACCGGACACGAGGGGCTTACGGTTTCGTCAGGTCCGGCGCCGAAGCACGCTCTCGCCGAAGGCCGCGAGCGCTGCCCGAAGCTTTGGATCCTCGATCCTTTGGGTCATCGCCGCTATGGTCTCCCGTTCCCCGGGCGCAAGATCGCGAAGCTTCGGCTTGCGGTCGAGCCGCGTCTCGGCGACGGCCTTCTGGACGATCTTCAGCCGGTCGATAGCGGGATAGCCGAAGAAGGCGTTGACGCGGCCGACGAGCTCGGACGTCTGGTGTTGAAGCCGAAGCGCCGAGGCCCCCTCGCAGGCGACGACGAGCGTCGCCGGTTCGAACGGGTCGTCCTCCCTGCGCTTTTGCGGCCAGACGAGGCGTTCCGGCCGGCAGACGCCGTCGAGCCGCGACCCCACGATCTCCGGCCATGCGGCCAGGAGCCCGGTTGTCATGCCGGCCTTGCGGGCGAGCACGGGGTCGAGAAGTTCGGAAACTATATCCGCCACCGGCCGGGCCCCGCGGCGTGGAACCTTCCCCATGGCGCTCAGCCTTCCTGCCGGACCTCTGCACCCCGCCCCGTGACGGCCGGTACGGAGGCCGCGATGAGCGAGATGCAGAAGACCCAGACCGCATCGAGAATGTCGTGGAAGAGCATGACGTTCGTCATGCCCGCGCCAAAGAAGGCGACGACGAGGATCATCGCGGCCGCAAGCCGCCGTCCGCCGCCTAACGTGCCGCGGGCGCGCCATGCGGTGACGACCGGGGCCGCGACGAGACAGAGCAGTGCCACGATGCCGAAGAGGCCTGCGTCGACGCCGACCGTCAGCACGACATTGTGGAAATGGGTGAATGTCATGCCCTCGAACGTCGCCTGGTTGAGATAGGGCGTCACCGCCTCCCAGTGCGCTTCGGCGCCGTATCCAAACAGCGGCCTTGCCGAGATCGCCTCGACAGCCGCGCCATACATGCCGCGGCGAAGATTCAAAGACGTCGGCGAATCGGCATTGGCCGCGATCAGCCCGAGGTCGCTCCACATCTGGTCGATCCGGGTGAACACGGTCGGCATCGCGACGACGAGCACTGCGCCGATGACGGCGACTATGCCGAAGGATACCACGAGCCGCGTCGCGAAGGGCGAATCGCGCCACACGGCGGCGATTTCGCGGCGCTGGGCAAAGAGCGCGATGCCGATGCAAAGCGGCAGCAAGGGCCAGGTTCCACGCATCCCCGATAGCACCACCGCAAGACTCCCCCCGACCGCGCCGAGCAGGGCGATGAGGAGGTGCCAGCGGTTCAGGCCGCGCTGGAAATGGAGAATGGACCAGCCGGCGCACAGCAGCGCCGTCACCGACAAGGGTCCGGGATTGCCTGACAGGCCCTGCACCCGGATCTCGACGAACGCATATTCCAAGAGGACGATCGGAATGAGCAGCAAGCCGCCGATCGCGGCTCCGAAGAAGGCGGGCGGCAGCGTGTCGGCAAATCGCGACAGGCGCATCCGTGGAACGAGCACGACCGGAATGACGAAGGGCAGCAGGGCCGCGATCGACAGGAGCGCGCGGCCGAGCTCGGAATGAACGAGATCGGATGTCGAGATCACCAGAAAGAACACGACCGAGGACAGGACGATCGGGCGATCGGAGACCTGCCAATCCGGCCTGAAGCGGCCGACGAGGATGCCGATCAGGGCCCAGGACCCCAGAAGCGCTGCGATGACCGAAGCGCCAGACCCCCCGGCGATCGCAAAGACGGCGAAGGTGAAGTTGGACAAGCGGTTGCGCCGGCCCATGCGCGCCGTATCGGGACGCAGGAACAGCTCACGCGCTCTTTCGGAGAGACTTGCGGTCGGTGCTGCGACGCCGAGGGGCGCTGCAGGGATGAGCGTCTTGAAGTCCGTGTTCCGGGGGCCGCGGAGAGCGGCATCGTCAACCATCATGCTTCGTCTCCGCCGCCGCCTTCAGCCGGCCTTCGCCTCGCTTAACAACGTACCGAAGAGCCCTGCGCCATGGCTTGTCGCGATGCAAGACCCTTCTAGCGCGCCGCTGGCCTTCCCATCGTGCACGCCGCCGCCTATCACATCGCGCGATCAGGATCCCTGCGGCTACCATTGCGGCCACAACCTCAAGCGGAGCTGTCCCGGCGATGACGACGGAAAGCGCAGCGTCTCAAGCCATCCTGTCCTGGTATGACCGCAACGCCCGGACCCTCCCTTGGCGCCTTTCGCCGGCGGATCGCGCTGCCGGCAAGCGACCTGATCCATATCGTGTCTGGCTATCAGAAATCATGCTCCAGCAGACGACCGTCGCAGCGGTGAAGAGTTACTTCGAGACGTTCACGCTGCGGTGGCCGAGGGTCGAGGCGCTCGCTCAAGCCCCGAGCGAAGAGATCATGGCGGCTTGGGCCGGGCTCGGCTACTACGCGAGGGCGCGCAATCTCCATGCCTGTGCGAAAGCCGTGGTCGCCTTGCACGGCGGCCGGTTCCCGGCGACGGCGGAAGGCCTGAAGATGCTTCCCGGCATCGGCGACTACACTTCGGCTGCGATCGCCTCGATCGCCTTCGACGAGGCGGCCGCGGTGGTCGACGGCAACGTCGAGCGCGTGACGACCCGGCTTCACGCCATCGACGCCCCCCTTCCAGCCGCCCGGCCGCTGATCCGTAGGCACGTCGCTTCGATGACGCCGCAGCGGCGTCCCGGAGATTTCGCACAAGGGATGATGGACCTCGGCGCGACGATCTGCACGCCGAAGCGGCCGGCCTGCGTCCTCTGTCCGCTGGCCGGCATGTGCGCTGCACGGAAGGCCGGGACGATGGAAGCCTATCCGGTGAAGGCCGCCAAACCCGCAAAGCCCGCCCGTCGCGGCGCCGCCTTCGTTGCCATGCGCAGATCCGACGGAGCCGTCTGGCTGAGAAGACGCCCGGAAAAAGGGATGCTCGGCGGGATGGCCGAGCCACCGACCTCGGACTGGAGCATTCGCGGGGACGGGGCGGCCGATCTCACGGCGGCTCCCTTCCCCGCGTCCTGGGTCCATGCCGGCGCCGTCGGTCACGTCTTCACCCACTTCACGCTGACGCTCGACGTCTATCGCGCGGAGGTCGCCGGACCGAAGACGGACGATGGGATCAAAACCCCCGACGGCTGGTGGTCGAGCCCGAACGCACTTCCCGCGGAGGCTCTGCCGACGCTGATGAGGAAGGCGATCGCGGTAGCTCTTCCCGGCGCCTTCGGCTCGCTCCAATCCTCGCCCAAGCGAAAGCCGGGGCGGCCGCGCACCAAGGCCTGAGCGGCTTTCGTTCAGGCGCTGACGGCCACCATCCGGTCACGAATCTCCTGGCGCAATTCGTCGATGAGTTTCAGCCCGGCGCCCGAGCGAACGTGCCAGAAGGTCCAGCCGTTGCAGGCGTCGAGCCCCTGCACCTTGGCGCCGAGTCGGTGGATAGAGGCGGCCTGATCGCCGATCGAGATCGTGCCGTCGGCGCGCACCTGCGCCGTCCAGCGGCCTTTGGAATCGGTCAGCTCGGCGCCGGGCGCGACGAGCCCCGCCTCGATGAGGCTCGTAAAAGGCACGCGCGGCTCGGACCGCTTGGTGGCGAAGAGGCGAAGGCTCTCGTTCTCCAGCGCCTCCACGGCATCGATCCGCTCCTGAGCGAAACGGATGTAGGTCTCCTCGCGCTCGATGCCGACGAAGTGCCGACCGAGACGCTTGGCGACGGCGCCTGTCGTGCCGGTGCCGAAGAACGGGTCGAGCACGACGTCGCCGGGCTTGGTCGAGGAGAGGATGACGCGGGCGAGCAAGGCCTCGGGCTTCTGCGTCGGATGCGCCTTGCGGCCGGTTTCGTCCTTCAGGCGTTCCGCGCCCGAGCAGATCGGGAAGAGCCAGTCCGAGCGCATCTGAAGATCGTCGTTCGCCGCCTTCAGGGCCTCGTAGTTGAACGTGTAGGCCTTGGCGTTTTTGTCGCGGGAGGCCCAGATCATCGTCTCGTGCGCGTTTTGGAAGCGCCTGCCACGAAAATTCGGCATCGGGTTCGTCTTGCGCCAGACGACGTCGTTGAGCAGCCAGAAGCCGAGATCCTGCACGATCGAGCCGACGCGGAAGATGTTGTGATAGGAGCCGATCACCCAGATCGTGCCGTTCGGCTTCAACAGCCGGCGCGCGGCGAGCAGCCAGGCGCGCGTGAAGTTGTCGTAAGCGGCGAAACTCTCGAACTGGTCCCACTCGTCGTCGACGGCATCGACTTTCGACTGGTCGGGCCGGTGGAGGTCGCCGCCGAGCTGGAGGTTGTAGGGCGGGTCCGCAAAGATCGCGTCGACGGAACCGGCCGGCAGGGCCTCCATC
>JACMIV010000259.1 GCA_014380965.1 Rhizobiaceae bacterium
CGCGTTGACCATGGCAACGGTGACTTTCGCCAGTTCGCGCGTGTCCTTGAAGATGGACGAATATTGCTCGCCAGCCAGCATCGACTTGACCGACGGCACTTCCGCGTCCTGGCCGGTCACGATCGGCATCTTCACATTGCCCGAGCCGTACCCCACGCCCTTGAGCGATGACAGAATACCGATGGACAGGCCGTCATAGGGCGCAAGCACGCCATGCAATTTCTTGTCCGTATAGTTGGCCGACAGGATGTTGTCCATTCGGGCCTGCGCGGTCGCCGGATCCCAGCGGAGCGTGCCGACCTTGTCCATGCCGGTCTGGCCGGACTGGACGACCAGCTTGCCCGAGTCGATGTGGGGCTGGAGGACGCTCATCGCGCCGTCGTAGAAGAAGAAGGCGTTGTTGTCGTCGGGCGAGCCGCCAAAGAGCTCGATGTTGAACGGCCCGGCCGCATCGGGAAGGCCAAGGGCCTTTTCGAGCGACTGCGCCTGCAGAACGCCGACCTGGAAATTGTCGAAGGTCGCGTAATAGTCGACGTTCGGCGAGTTCTTGATCAGGCGGTCGTAGGCGATGACCTTGATGCCGCCGTCGGCTGCCTGCTGGAGGACGTCGGTCAGCGTCGTGCCGTCGATCGAGGCGATCACGAGGACCTTGGCGCCCTTGACGACCATGTTCTCGATCTGGCTGAGCTGGGTCGGAATGTCGTCTTCGGCATACTGGAGATCGGCGGTGTAGCCCTTGGCCTCGAGCGCCTTGACCATGTTGTCGCCATCGGCGATCCAACGTGCGGAGGACTTGGTCGGCATGGCGACGCCGACGACGCCCTTGTCCTGCGCGAAAGCGGAGGACGACAGGGCGGCGATGCCGAAGACGGCGCCGGCCAGAAGCAGTTTCAACGTTTTCATGATAATCCTCCCGATGATTTCGATATGACGGCCGAAGCGGGTCACCTCTCCCTCGCCACGCCATATCGGCCGCGGCGGAGGAGAGATGACCGGCCAAGGCGCGGTGCGCTCCCGAGCACCTCGCGCTTCCCTACCCCTCCCGGTCGGCACAGCCTGTCGCGTATCGCGACGGCAGCGTGACCCTTCGGCTCGTTGAAGGCTTCCGCAACCTGATTTCCTTCCGATAGAGTGTCAAGGGGGCTTTCGCGCTATCATCATATCAAACGGTTCAAAATTATCTCAAGATGGTTGCCATCGACCTTTACGTCGGCAATGATACGATGATTGGGAGATGGCGGTGACTGAGGCGTACGGCACGGGCGCTGCAGGGGAGGAACAGTCTTGGCACGGGACGCGGGCGGCAAGTCCAGCCGGACGATGACGGTCGCCGCAGAACTCGGCTGCAAGATCGCGTCCGGCGCTCTTGCCGCTGGAACGATCCTGCCCACGGAAGCCGAGATGCAGCAGCAATATGGCGTATCGCGGACGGTGGTGCGGGAGGCCGTGCGCCACCTCGCCGCCAAGGGGCTGGTCGCCGTGGGGCCGAAGGTCGGAACGCGGGTCCGTGCGACGAACGACTGGAACGTCCTCGACGCGGACGTGATGCGCTGGCACCTCGTGGCGCCGAGCCGCAGGCCTTTCGTGGAGGCGCTTTACGAGATGCGGCTGATCAACGAGCCGAACGCGGCACGGCTCGCTGCCACCCGGATCACGCCCGAGCAGCTCGTGCGGCTCGGCGAAGCGCTCGGCGGCATGCGCGATCATCCGCGCGGCTCGCGGGAGTTGATCGTTGCGGACCTCGCCTTCCACCGGATCGTGTTGGAGGCGACGGGCAACCCGATCCTCAGATCTCTCGGCACCATGATCGAGCGCAGCCTGTCGATCTCCTTCTCTCTGTCCTGGCGGCAGAATCCGCAGGAGGAGACGGTGCGCCAGCACGCCCGGGTCCACGATGCGATCAAGCGCGGCGATGGCGAGGCGGCCTCGCTGTTCATGCGGCGCCTCATCGAAAGCGCGTTCGACGACGTCATCAACGCGCTCTATTCCGAAGAGGTCGGCCGGGCGATCGACGGGATGAGGGACGGGGACGAGACATCCGTCGCGCAGGGATTTTAGGACGATGAGAATGGGTGCAATGGGCATAGCGGCGACGGGACGGGACGGCTCGGGCGATCGGTTCGAAGGAGCTGTGGGATGAGCGACCTTCGCATTGCCATTGCCGGCGTCGGCAAGATCGCACGTGATCAGCACATCCCCTCGCTCGCCCGCGTCGAGGGCGTTGGGCTGGTCGCCGCCTGCAGCAGGAACGCCACCGTCAAGGGCATCGCCAACTTTCCGACCATCGAAGCCATGCTCGACGGCATGCCGGAGATCGACGCCGTTGCACTTTGCACGCCGCCGGGAGTGCGCCATGCCTATGCGGCCGCGGCGCTTCGGGCTGGCAAACATGTGCTGCTGGAGAAGCCGCCGGGCGCGACGCTGTCGGAGATCGAGCCGCTGGCCGCGTTCGCGGCCGAGAAAGGCCTGACGCTGTTTGCGACCTGGCATTCGCGCTTCGCTCCAGCGGTCGACGCAGCGCGACGCTTTCTGGCGGACGCCGTCATCGGCAAGGTCGAGGTCGAGTGGAAGGAGGACGTGCGCCACTGGCACCCCGGACAGGCTTGGATCTGGGAGCCGGGCGGCCTCGGCGTCTTCGATCCCGGGATCAATGCCCTGTCGATCGTCACCGCCATACTGCCGCAGCCGATCTTCCTGACGGGCTCGACGCTCGAATTTCCGGGGAACCGCGCGCAGCCGATCGCAGCGACGCTTGCCTTCGCGGATGGCAGAGGGCTGGAGGTTTCGGCCGTCTTCGACTGGCGCCAGACCGGGCCGCAGACCTGGGACATCCGGGCCGATACGGACAAGGGCCGAATTGTCCTCTCCTCCGGCGGAAGCGTTCTCACCATTGACGGAACCGTCGTTTCGAATGCGCCGGAAGCGGAGTATGACGGCATCTACAAGCATTTCGCCCGGCTGGTCGCGGAGGGGCGCTCAGAGGTCGACGTCTCGCCGCTTCGGCACGTGGCCGACGCCTTCCTGCTCGGACGACGCGTGGAGGTCGAAGCTTTCCACGACTGACGTGACCGACTATCGAATTCGAAATTTATCATTCCAACAAGAAGTTGAAACGCCATGCTGAAAAAGAACGAGAACGCCGCCCCGACGAAGCTCCGCTCCCGATCCTGGTTCGACAATCCGTCGAATCCTGACATGACCGCGCTCTATCTCGAGCGCTACCTCAACTTCGGGCTCAGTCTCGAGGAGTTGCAGTCGGGCATGCCCATCATCGGTATCGCGCAGACGGGTTCGGACCTCTCGCCCTGCAACCGCCATCACCTAGAGCTCGCCAATCGCGTGCGGGACGGCATCCGCGAGCAGGGCGGCATCCCGCTTGAGTTTCCGGTGCATCCGATCCAGGAGACCGGCAAGCGGCCGACCGCGGGCCTCGACCGCAACCTCGCCTATCTCGCGCTCGTCGAAGTGCTCTACGGCTACCCTCTCGACGGCGTCGTCCTCACCATCGGCTGCGACAAGACCACGCCCGCCTGCCTGATGGCGGCAGCGACCGTCAACATCCCCGCGATCGCGCTCTCCGTCGGGCCGATGCTGAACGGCTGGTTCCGCGGCGAGCGGACGGGCTCGGGCACGATCGTCTGGAAGGCGCGCGAGCTGATGGCCAAGGGCGAGATCGACTATCAGGGCTTCATCAAGCTCGTCGCCTCCTCCGCCCCCTCGACCGGCTACTGCAACACGATGGGCACCGCGACGACGATGAACTCGCTCGCCGAGGCGCTCGGCATGCAGCTTCCGGGCTCGGCGGCGATCCCCGCGCCCTACCGCGACCGACAGGAAATCTCATATCTCACGGGCAAGCGTATCGTCGAAATGGTGCACGAGGATCTGAAGCCCTCCGACATCCTGACGCGCGAAGCCTTCGAGAACGCGATCCGCGTGAACTCGGCGATCGGCGGCTCGACCAACGCGCCGATCCACCTCAACGCGCTCGCCCGCCATGTCGGCGTGGAGCTTTCGATCGACGACTGGCAGACATACGGCGAGGAAATCCCGCTCCTCGTCAACCTGCAGCCGGCCGGCGAATATCTCGGCGAGGATTACTATCATGCCGGCGGTGTCCCCGCCGTCGTCAACCAGCTCATGACGGCCGGCCTCATCCACGAGGACGCGCCGACGGTGAACGGCAAGTCGATCGGCGACAACTGCCGCGGCGCGCGGATCGAGGACGAGAAGGTCATCCGCACCTTCGCCAACCCGCTGAAGACGCACGCCGGCTTCCGCGTGCTGCGGGGCAATCTCTTCGATTCCGCGATCATGAAGCTGTCGGTGATCTCGCCGGAGTTCCGCGAGCGGTACCTTGCCAACAAAGCCGATCCCGATGCCTTCGAGGGGCGCGCAATCGTGTTCGACGGGCCCGAGGACTACCATCACCGGATCGACGATCCGGCGCTCGGCATCGACGAGCATTCGGTCCTCTTCATGCGCGGCGCAGGGCCGATCGGCTATCCCGGGGCGGCGGAGGTCGTGAACATGCGCGCGCCGACCTACCTCCTCGAAAAGGGCATCTCGTCGCTCGCCTGCATCGGCGACGGACGCCAGTCCGGCACCTCCGGCTCGCCGTCGATCCTCAACGCCTCGCCGGAAGCGGCGGCCGGCGGAGGGCTCGCGTTGCTCAAGACCGGCGACCGGGTGCGCATCGACATCGGCAAGGGCACCGCGGACATCCTCATTTCCGTGGAGGAGCTCGAGGAGCGGCGGGCGGCGCTCGCGGCCGACGGCGGCTATCAGTACCCCGCCCACCAGACGCCGTGGCAGGAACTGCAACGCGCCTTCGTCGGGCAGCTTTCGACCGGCGCTGTGCTGGAGCCCGCCATCGCCTACCAGCGCATCGCTCAGACGATGGGCCTGCCGCGCGACAATCACTGAATCGGATTGGCCTGAGATGCCGCGGAGTTCTGCACTGAGGGCAGACGGATCCAACGACTGCCCACTTGCCAGCTTCGTCATCCCGGCCTGCAGCCGGGATCCATTCCTCTCCGCGGAATGACGACAGGATCGGTGCCTGCTTGGAGGTTGTTCTGTCGTCGTTTGCGGCCTTGGAGGCGATTTGGAATGGATCCCGGATCAAGTCCGGGATGACGAGCGCCGAGGAAGACGCCTTCTTCCGTGGTGCGCCTCACCGCCCGGCCGGACGACCTTCGACAGGAAAGCCACTAGCATGACAGCAGCCCCCTCCCCCTTCTGCGCCGCCGTCGACTGGGGAACGTCCAGCTTCAGGCTGTGGCTTCTGGCGCGGGACGGCAGCGTCCTTGGCGAGCGGCGGAGCCGGGAGGGGATGAACACGGCGGGAGGGGCAGGCTTCGGGCCGACCCTCGAGAACCACCTCGCTATCCTTCAAGCGTCGGCCGCGCTGCCGGTGATCGTCTGCGGCATGGCCGGCGCACGTCAGGGCTGGGTGGAGGCGCCCTATGTCGACACTCCGGCGGATCTGTCTCGGATCGCCGAGGGGGCGATCACCGTGGCGGGCGCGGCGCGGGCCGTGCGCATTCTGCCGGGCGTCGCGCAACGGGCGGTCGGCGAAACGCGGGCCGACGTGATGCGGGGCGAGGAGACGCAAGCGATGGGGCTCGGCCTTGCCGGCGACGCACTCCTCTGCATGCCGGGCACCCATTCCAAATGGGTCTCCCTCGCCTCCGGACGGATCGCCGGCTTCTCGACCTTCATGACGGGCGAGGTCTTCGCGCTGCTCTCGGAACAGTCGATCCTGCGCCATGCTGTGAGTGCCGGGGGCGACGTCCTTTCGGAGCGGGAGGCGTTCGCCGGGGGCGTCGCGGACGCCATCGCCGAACCGTCGACGATCCTCAACCGCCTCTTCTCGCTGCGCGCCGACGGGCTGTTCGGCCAGGGAAGCCCTGCAGCGGCTCTCGCAAGGCTTTCTGGTCTCGTGCTGGGCCTCGAGATCGCGGGCGGGCGAGCCCTCTATCCCGCCACGTCTTCGATGGTGCTGGTCGCTTCGGGCGCGCTCTTGGCGCTCTATCGCGAGGCCTTCGCAGCGGCCGGCTATACGGTCGAGGAGGCCGACGCGGATGAGGCTGTCCGCAAGGGGCTCCACGCCGCCGCCCTGACTTCTTTCCCCGAGACGCAAGGATCATCGACGTGAGCGAGACGACGACGCGCATTCCATGGCCACCGCAGAAGCGCTCGCTCGTCGCGATCCTGCGCGGGATCCGGCCCGACGAGACGGAGGCGGTGGTCGCCGCGTTGGTCGACATCGGCTTCACCGCCATCGAGATCCCGCTGAAC
>JACMIV010000033.1 GCA_014380965.1 Rhizobiaceae bacterium
AAATCGAGGCTCGCTACCGCCGCCGTCGGGTTCGCCGGGAAGCAGAGGATGACGGCGATCGGTTTTGGGATCGAATGATAGACGGCGCGCTCGAGCGCCGCGAAGAATTCCGGCCCTGGCTCCGCCGGCACGTGGCGGATCGCACCGCCGGCCATCAGGAAGCCGAAAGCATGGATCGGATAGCTCGGGCTCGGCACCAGTACTACGTCGCCAGGCGCGGTAATCGCCTGCGCCATGTTGGCAAAACCCTCCTTCGAGCCGAGCGTCGCGACGACCTGGCGGTCGGGATCGAGCTTCACGCCGAAACGCCTCGCGTAGTAGCCCGCCTGCGCGCGGCGAAGCCCGGCGATGCCCTTGGAGGCCGAGTAGCGGTGCGTGCGCGGGTCGCGGATCGCCTCGCAGAGCTTGTCGACGACGAAAGACGGGGTCGGTAGGTCCGGATTGCCCATTCCGAGATCGACGATATCGGCGCCGCGGGCGCGCGCCGCGGCCTTGAGGCGGTTCACCTCCTCGAAGACGTAAGGGGGAAGTCTGCGGACCTTGTGGAATTCTTCTGTCATCTGTCGTCCTCGGGCGAAGCATTCTCGCCCCGTCTCCTCAGGGGAATCGATCCTCGATCGCAAGTCTTGCCAGGAGCTTGCCTATCGCGGCGGCAAAAACCGTGGTCGGGCGGCTTCCGCGCAAGTCCGGCAAACGTTCTGCTCAACGCCCTTCGATCTCGCGCAGCACGTCCTCGCTCGTGACGGTGAGCGGGCCGTCGCTGCCGCGGGCCTGCGAGACGGCGGCGTCGACCTCCTGGCGCGTCGCGGTCTGCGCAGCCTTCGAATCGGCCACCGAGCGCACGTATTCCGCATTGCCGGAGCGCAGCGTGGCAGCCTGCGTGCCTGCGGCCGACTGGAGCTGCCCGCGCTCGGCGACGACCTCGGCGTCGGGAAGCTGGGCGGCGGCGGAACTTGGAAACGCGCCGAGCAGGGGATAGCCGTCCGGCCCGAGCCGCTGGGCCGACGGCCCACTGTCGATCCGCGGCCGCATGTCGAGCTGCGAGGGACCTTCCGGCGGAATGAGCCCGCACGCCGTCGCCAGCGGCGCCACGCACAGCACCATCGCTAGCCTTCGGAGCGGCGGTATTGTCCGCGGGCGACCAGCCTCCGCACGTCTGTCCGTCATCATCGTCAAGCGTTCGTCCCTTATTCGCGTCTTCTCATAGCCGAAACCGGGCGGACCGGAAAGCGGCGCGATCGAGGACGGCCGTTGGTCCGAAACAGACGCGCTGCGGCTGACCCAGCGCGGCGCCTGTGCTTAAGTGTAGCGGGAGGAACAACCATGGCGACACATCAGCCGAACGGCGGATCGCAGACGGACCACGCGGCGAACGAATCCACAGATGACCCCTATGTCGTGAAGGACCCCGAGGCATTCGCGCGCAACATGGCCTACGTGATCGAGCATCTCGGCAAGGCGGCCTCCGCCTGGGTCGAGCCGCGCGAGAAGGGCGAGGTCGTCGACGAAGGGCCGGTCGGCGCCGCCGACATCTTCAAGACACTCTCCAAGGTCGGCGAATATTGGATGAGCGACCCCGCAAGGGCGATGGAGGCGCAGGCAAGCCTCTTCTCGAGCTATCTCGGCATCTGGACCCAGTCGATGCAGCGCTTGAGCGGCGAGGAGGCACCTCCCGGCCCACATGCAGCTCCTCACGCGGCTACCGCCGACCAGCGCTTTGTGGACGAGGAATGGACCAAGAACCTCTTCTTCGACGTGCTGCGGCGGATGTATCTCTCGACCTCGCAGTGGGCCGACGGGCTCGTAGAGCGCGCCGACGGGCTCGACCCGCATACGCGCAGCAAGGCCGCCTTCTACATCCGCCAGCTCTCGGCCGCCGTCTCGCCATCGAACTTCATCTTGACCAATCCCGAACTCTACCGCGAGACGGTCCGCACGAACGGGGAGAATCTCGTCCGCGGCATGAAGATGTTCGCCGAGGACATGGCCGCCGGAAAGGGCAATCTCCGTCTTCGCCAGGCCGACTACTCGCGCTTCGAGGTCGGCCGCGACATGGCGGTGACGCCCGGCAAGGTCGTCGCCCAGAACGCCGTCTGCCAGATCCTCCAGTACGACCCTTCGACAGAAACCGTGTTGAAACGGCCTCTCGTCATCTGCCCGCCCTGGATCAACAAGTTCTACATCCTCGATCTCAACCCGCAGAAATCCTTCATCCAATGGGCGGTCGCGCAGGGGCATACGGTCTTCGTCATCTCCTGGGTCAATCCCGACGAGACCCACGCGGCGAAGGACTGGCGCGACTACATCCACGAGGGCGTCGTCTTCGCGCTCGACACGGTCGAGCAATCGACTGGCGAAAGCCAGGTGAACGCCATCGGCTACTGCGTCGGCGGGACGTTGCTCGCGACCGCCCTCGCCTATCTCAAGGCCATCGGCGACGACCGGATCAAGTCCGCGACGTTCCTGACGACGCAGGTCGACTTCACCCATGCCGGGGATCTCAAGGTCTTCGTCGACGAGGACCAGCTCGAAACGCTCGCCAACAGCATGAAGGCCAAGGGCTATCTCGACGGCTCGCGCATGGCCACCGCCTTCAACATGCTGCGCTCGGGCGACCTCGTCTGGCCCTATTTCGTCAACAACTACCTGAAGGGCAAGGCGCCTATGCCCTTCGACCTTCTCTACTGGAACGCCGATTCGACGCGGATGCCGATGGCGAACCACCTCTTCTATCTCCGCAGCTGCTACCTCGAGAACCGCCTCGCCACGGGCCGCATGGAGATCGGCGGAACTCGCCTCGACCTCTCCAAGATCGACGTGCCCGTCTACAATCTGGCGACCAAGGAGGACCACATCGCGCCGGCCCTCAGCGTCTATGTCGGCAGCCGCTACCTCGGCCCGAACGTCACCTTCGTCCTCACCGGATCCGGCCACATCTCCGGCGTCGTCAACCCGCCCGACAAGGAAAAATACCAGTTCTGGACTGGCCCGAAACCCTCCGCGGACCTGTCTTTCGAGGAATGGCTGGAGGCGTCGGTCGAGACCAGAGGCTCCTGGTGGCCGCATTGGCAGGCCTGGGTCGGCCCGCTTTCCGGGGCGCAGGTGAAGCCGCGAAAGCCGGGCGGCCGTCGCCTCAACCCGATCGAAGACGCCCCCGGCTCCTACGTCCGGGTGAAGGCCTGATTGGCGACCCTCTGGTGAACGTGTGACACATCCAAGGCACCCGTGCGTGCGTCCTGATCCCCTTTGGCGAGGTGCGGGCTGAGCAGAAATCGACCCGACAGATCGGTGATCTTCCACTTCGGGCTTTCATTGCGATTGCCGAATGCAATTTCGTCACTGTCCGCCATAACCCCTACACCGAAACCGGCGCCCCCTGTCCAGTTCTTAGTCCATCACTCAAGTGGTCGTTACTTAGGTGGGCCTGTTTCATTCCGCTGAGATCCGAGAAAGAGGCGGCGCTCTTCGGCCAGAATGGCTGTATCGCGCTCGATTTCCCGGCGGCGAGCCTCTCTAGTCTTTAAGCGTCGCAATTTGGGATCTTGGTCTGCGCTCCTTCCTTTTGACTGACGCACTACGTTTCCATCCCGGTCGATCTCCAGGCACGTCAAGTATTTCCAGCCCTGTTCCCATCCGATGATTTCATTTTGCTCAATTTCAGACATCAGTTCATTCGAAGCGAAGACGTGCCGCAGATCGTCACTCCACCAAAGAGCGAACTGTTTGACAACGTCGTGCCAAAACGCAACGCGATCACCAAATTTCGGGGAGGCGTGTTTGAATGAAATATAAAAAAACTCGGGATTGTAGTGGGGGCTTTCTTTCTCGTCGGAGAACGGCACTTTCCGAACAGTGGTTGAATACTCCTCCGCCACGTCCCCCTTCAGCCGTGTGCAAATGTTAAGGCCATAGCGCTCAATGCCGGCATCCGACCCATCGATGCGCTGAACCTGCATCGGGAAAAACTGATGCACCCCCGGATCGTGGCGCTCGATCATCTCCATCAGGCGCCGCGAGATGATCGGCAGGCCTCCGGCTACGCCGAGATGGTCCGCGCGGCGAATGATATCGAGCCGCTCTTCCTCGGTGCGGGAAGGATCGGCACTATCGGCGGCGTCCAGGCGGACCGTTGTCGGCATCAAGTCGGCGCGGGCCCGGATGCCGTGCGTGAAGTCGCGCTGAAAATTGCCGTGCCCTCCCACGTCCAGATCCATCTGCAGCCGAACCGGCTTCAGATCACCGACAACGTGCCAAAACGGATTGAAGTCGTAGTTGTTGAAGCTGCCCTGAACCGCAAACGCCATGTTTTCCTCCGGCCTACGCCGCCGATCGTCCCGCCGACTTCCCGTCAGTCCGACCTACCATCCCCAGTAATTCACCAGCGCCACTCCGGGTTGTCCAGCACAGAAAGGTCTGATCGAAGGTTGGCGATTGCCTGCCGCTCCGCGGAGCCACGAAGCACTTGAAGCGTCGCCGCTTCGATGCGACATCACGGGTCAAACGCGCGCATCGTGCCGTCGCGTGCCAACGGACGCCGGATCGACCCGATGACCAGCTATCTCGAAGCCGAAGTCCTGCCCGCCCGCAACACGGGCGCGATCCGCCTCTACGACGCCGCGGCCTTCGAGGGCATGCGGCGGGCCTGTCAGCTCACCGCAAGGTGCCTCGACGCGCTGGCGGCAATCATCCAGCCGGGCGTGACAACCGAGGAGATCGACGCCTTCGTCTTCCGCTACGGCTACGAGGCCGGGGCCCTTCCCGCGACGTTGAACTATCGCGGTTACATGAAAAGCGTCTGCACCTCGATCAACCACGTCGTCTGCCACGGCATCCCGAACGACAAGCCGCTGCGGGAGGGCGACATCGTCAACATCGACGTGACGCTCATCCTCGACGGCTATCACGGCGACGCCTCGCGCATGTATCTTGTCGGGCGCGTCAAGCGCGCCGCCGAACGGCTCTGCGAGGTCACCTACCGCTCGCTGCTCCTGGCCATCGACGAAGTCAAGCCCGGCAACCGGATGGGCGACATCGGCGCCGCGATCCAGGCCTATGCCGAAGCCGAGCGCTGCTCGGTCGTTCGCGACTTCTGCGGCCACGGCGTCGGCCGCCTCTTCCACGACGCGCCGAACGTCCTCCATTACGGGCGTCGCGGCGAAGGCGCCGAGATTCGGCCCGGCATGATCTTCACCATCGAGCCGATGATCAATCTCGGTCGCCCGCACGTGAAGGTGCTGGCCGACGGCTGGACCGCGGTCACCCGCGACCGCGCACTCTCGGCCCAGTATGAGCACACGGTCGGCGTGACGGAGGCCGGCTGCGAGGTCTTCACCCTGTCGCCCGCCGGCCTCGACACGCCGGGCGTCACCGTCTCGAAGATTCCCGCCGCGGCCGGCTGAGGCATGGGAAGCGAGGACACGCAGGACAATCCGAACCTGTTGCCCGGCCTTAGCGAAGCCGGCGCTTCGGACGCGGACAGGCGTGGCGACCGTGGGCCAAGAGGCAAGGCGGGCGCTTCTCCGAAACACCACGATGGCCACCGCGACCGCCTGCGCGAGCGCTTCGAGGCTGCCGGAGCCATCGCGCTTGCCGACTATGAGCTCCTGGAGCTCGTTCTTTTCCGCACCATTCCGCGCCGCGACGTAAAGCCCATCGCCAAGGCTCTCATCGCCCGTTTCGGCACCCTGTCGGAGGTTCTCGGCGCCTCCGTGCAGCGGCTGGGCGAGGTCTCAGGCATCGGCCCGTCGACAGCGCTCGATCTCAAGATCGTCGCCGCCATCAACGAGCGGGCGATGCGCTCGGAGCTCAAGGCGCGGGAAATCCTCTCCTCCTGGTCGCAGGTTTTAGCCTATTGCAAGACCGCGATGGCCTACGAGACGCGGGAACAGTTCCGCATCCTCTTCCTCGACAAGAAGAACACCCTCATCGCCGACGAGGTGCAGCAGACCGGCACGATCGACCACACGCCGGTGTATCCGCGGGAGGTGGTGCGCCGCGCGCTCGAGCTCTCGGCGACAGCCGTCATCCTCGTCCACAACCACCCGTCGGGCGACCCGACACCGTCGCGCGCCGACATCGAGATGACGAAGACCATCATCGACACGGCCAAGCCGCTGGGCATCGCGGTCCACGACCACATCATCGTCGGCCGGGCCGGCCATGCAAGCCTGAAGGGTCTGCGGCTGATCTGAGAAAGACCCAGCGCCCGCCGCAGATCAGTGCAGGCGCCCGATCTCCATCACCGAACGCACCTCGCGCGGGCCGATCAGGCTGGCATGCATGATCCGGATGGAGTGGATCGCCGCCTCGACCTCGCGCTCCCAATGTTCCAGAAAGCGCTTGAGCCTGGGATAGTCCGGCGCGAGATCGGCGAACTGCCAGTGGAAGGTCTGGAGAAAGGACGGATGGTCGGGCATCCGGTAGAGGACTTCGGCGGTGGTGAGGCCATAGCCGCCGAGCATGCGTTGGAAGTCCGGGTCTGCGACACGCGTTTGCATGAACACTCTCCTTCGCGACGCCGTGGGAAGACAAGCCGGCGTAGGGAAATGCTGCGCGCCAGAGGTTAACGACGCGTTAAGCATGCTGCCCCGTTAAGCAACTTTCAGGCAAGCCTCATCCGTAGTCACTGGAAGGCGTCAGGCCATCAAGAAAGCGAGAGGCGTCGTGCCGGATGGTGGCGATCTTCGCCTCGCTCATCCGACCGAGCGTCGCATAGGGTTGCGCGAGCCTATGGTTGCCCTTCAGCCGGCCGCGGTTCCGATCGAGGAAATCCCAGTAGAGATAGTTGAAGGGACAGGCGCCATGCCCCTCCTTCTTCGCGGGCGAATAGGCGCAGGAGCCGCAGTAGTCCGACATCTTGTTGATGTAGTTGCCAGAGGCCGCATAGGGCTTGGACGCGAAGAGCCCATCGTCGGCATACAGGATCATGCCGAGGACGTTCGGCATCTCCACCCATTCGTAGGCGTCGTGATAGACGACCAGGTACCACTCCTGAACCTCTCGCGGATCGAAGCCGCTGAGGAGGCAGAAATTGCCGAGCACCATTAGCCGCTGGATATGGTGGGCATAGGCGTTGGCACGCGTCTCCTCGATCGACTGCTTCAGGCAGTTGAGATCGGTCTCGCCGGTCCAAAAGAAATCGGGCAGCGGCCGTGTGGCGTGAAGAGCGTTTCGGGTCGCGTAATCCGGCATCTCGTGCCAATAAACACCGCGGATGAACTCACGCCAGCCGATGATCTGGCGGATGAAACCCTCGACGGCGTTGATCGGCGCCTCGCCCGCGCGATAGGCGGCCTCCGCCCGCTCGCAGCATTCCGCAGGGCCGAGCAGGCCGCAATTGATCAGCCCCGAGAGATGCGAGTGGAACAGCAGCGGCTCGCCCTGGCGCATCGCGTCCTGATAGGTGCCGAAGCCGGGCAGCGCCGTTTCGATGAACCATCCGAGATAGGCGAGCGCATCCTCTCGCGTGACCGGGTAATCGAACCTCTCCAGCGAGCCGAAATGATTGCCGAAGCGCGTCGCGACGAGGGCCAATACCTCCTCCGTCATCGCATCCGGCGGAAAATCCGGCCGTGCAGGCGGCTCGATCCCCTTCGGCAGCGGTTCGCGGTTGTCGTGGTCGAAGTTCCACTTGCCTTGCGACGGCTGGTCTGGCCCTTCCATGAGATAACCGGTCTTGCGCCGCATCTCGCGGTAGAAATACTCCATCCGCAAGGCCTTGGTCGACTTCGCATAGGCGGCGAAATCGTCGTGCGAGGCGATGAAGCGGTCGTCCCGGCGGATGTCGACGGGGATGTCCAGGTCTTCCCGCCAAGCCTTCATCATTTCCAGCACACGCCATTCCCCGGGCTCCGTTACCACGACGGAGGCGGGTTGGTGCCGCGCCAGGGCACGTCTCAGCTCGCCGGAAAACGAGCCGCTGTTGTTCTCGTCGTCGAGGCGGACATAGTCGACATGGATGCCCTCGGCCCCCAAGGCCTCGGCAAAATGGCGCATGGCGGAGAAGAGGAAGGCGATCTTGCGCTGGTGATGGCGCACATACGTCGCCTCCTCCGATACTTCCGCCATGAGCACGACGTCGCCCTCACGAAGATCGCGGAGACTGGAGAGATCGCGCGACAGCTGATCGCCGAGGACGAAGCTCAACGTCCCGCCCGTCTGAGGCCGCCCGATGTCCGCCTCGGCACGCGGTCTTCCTCCGGCCGGGATTTCGGGCATCCCTAGCTCCGGATGCGAAGCGTGGAACGCCCGCCGTCGATCCCGATCACCTGCCCGCTGATCCAGGAGCCCTCGGGCGACAGCAGCAACCCGGCCATCGCGGCGATCTCGTCGGCCTGGCCCAGCCGCGGCAGCGGGTGCATCTTCGCAACCGCCTCCGCCATCTTCTCGCTCGTGACGACCTTCTGCCCGAGCGGTGTCAGCGTCAGCGACGGAGCGATCGCGTTGACGCGGATCTGCGGTGCGAACTCTGCCGCCAGCGAACGGACGAGCCCGACAACGGCGCCTTTCGCCATCGCAATGGACGCATGCGCCGCAAAGCCTTGATCGACGGCGACCGTGGAGAAGAGAACGATCCCGGATCCTGCCTCCGCTGTCTTTAATGCCGGCAGAACGGCTTGGATCACCCTCGCCGCCCCCAGCGCATTGATATTGAAATCATTCAGGAAATCGTCAACCGAAAGTCTCTCGAACGGCTTCAGGTTGATGGTGCCCGCGGCATAGCAAAGCCCGTCAAGCGCGCCTTCGACCTCTTTGCCGAGCGCCGCAACCGATCCGGGGTCAAGGACGTCGCAGACGATCCCCCTGCCCCCGATCTCAGCGGCCAGCCCGTCGATCGCTGCCTTCTCGCGGCCCGTGACGATCACCGCGTGCCCCGCCGCCGCCAACCGCCGCGCCAACGCCTCGCCGACGCCGCCATGACCGCCGACGATCAGATACTGTGCCATGCCGCAATTCCTCGATGCTCGATCGCTCTGACATGCGGCGGAATGGCAGTGGATCAAGTGCGACCAGGGGGCGCGGCGGGTATCAGCGATCGAAATCAAGATCCGCGATGTTCGAACCGTGCCGGACATTCAGGAGCAAGAATTCCTGTCTAGCGATCTGGTAGAAGATCATATGGCTGCCGTACTCGTGCCGCCGAACGTCCCTTACAATCCTGAGTGCAAGACGCCCCATCCTGGGGTTCTGTGCCAACCGGAAAAGCTGGAGTCCAGTTCGCCGACATACTTCACGGCCTGCTTGGGGCCGAAGCGATCGAGCCCGAAGTTGTAAATGGCTTCGATATCGGAGGCAGCGCTTGCATTTAAAACGTAGACTGCTTTGGTCACCGGCCGGCGCGTTCTCGATCGACCTTCGCAACGATGTCGCCAACGGTGAGAGGACTGACCCCGCTCGCCAGCGACTCCGTCACCATGAGACGCAAAGCCTCGATGCTCTGCTCGTGATCGCGATCGCGATCGCGGCGGATCAGATTTCCGATGTCGTCCGAAGTGTCGCGGTAAGCGCCAGTGCGCAGCCGACGCAGGACCCATTCGTCTTCGGCTGCAGGTGATTCAATGATGGTCATGCCACCTTCGCCTTCGCTAAAAATCCCCGACAGGTGTTACATCGAACGATCGCGCATCCGCCTCAACCCGTCAGCCCGCATGCAGCAAGCTCTATGCCCAAGATCCGCAAGAAATCCGACCTCCCCGAGAAACCCTGCGTCCACTGCGGCCGGCCGATGGTCTGGCGCAAGAAGTGGGAGAAGACCTGGCAGGACGTGAAATACTGTTCCGATCGATGCCGTGCCGAGGCGAAGAGCCGGGCGTCGGCGAAACCGAAAAAGCATGTCACCGACTTAGTTTAGCTGGCTTTTCTGACTCAATCCGGCAGCGTGCCTTCGATCTCGAACCGTCCGCCCGCAGCCGCCAGTGCCTCGGGCGTGTCCACGTCGATCGCCGCGGCATCACCGATCTCGATCTCGACCACGTGCTGGCGATGGGCCGCGAGGATCGCCCTCGCTCCGACATCCCCCGAGAGCGCCAGCACCTCCTCGCGATAGCCCGCCGACAGCACCACGGGATTGCCGTAAACCCCGCCGCTCGTCGCAACGACGATCGACCCTGCGCCCTCGCGGACGAAAGCGCTGATCAGCCGGTCGACGTCGGCCGGACGGAGAAATGGCTGGTCCGCCAGCATCACCAGAACGCCCTCGGCAGCCCCCGCCCCCTCGGCCCCCGCCCGAAAGCCTGCAATGAGGGAGGTCGACAGCCCGTCGACGAAGTCGGCGTTCCGGGTGATCTCGACGTCGAGCCCCGCAAGCACCGCCTCCATTTCGTCAGCCCGATGCCCGACGACGACCCTTACACGCCGCGCCGACGATCCGAGCGCGGTCAAAGCCGACCGGCGCAGCAGCGGGACGCCGTCGAAGGTCGCGAGCAGCTTGTTCGGACCGCCCATGCGGCTCGACCGACCGGCGGCAAGGATCACGATGTCGACGACCGGTCGCGAGGGCGTTGCGGGTGCTGAACGCCGCTTTGCCACCACCGTCGCGCGCGGTTGCGGCCGCGTCGCGATCTCCATCAGCAACCCGCCGACTCCCATCCCGCGGATATCGTCGCCGGTCACGGGAAGATCGGCGAGCAAGCGGTTCAGAATCCAGTCGAATCCATTCTCCTTCGGGCTGCGTGCGCAGCCCGGCGCGCCGATAATAGGCGTCCCAGCGATTTCGCCGAGCAGGAGGAGGTTGCCTGGATCGACCGGCATTCCGAGATGGGTCACCGTTCCGCCCGCGTCCTCGACGGCCGAAGGGATCACGTCGCGTGCGTCGATCACCGCCGAAGCGCCGAAGACGACCGTGAGGTCCGCAGGCCCCTGTCCGACGATCGCCGCCGCGAGTGCCGCCGTCTGGTGCGCGCAGCGTGTCTCCGACACGATCGCCGAACCCGAGGCATCGAGCCGCTTTTGAAGGCTCGTCCGCGTCTTGTCGAGAACGCTGCTCTTGATCCCGGGCAGTTCGGTCTGGATGAGCGCGACGCGGCGACCGCGATAGGGCGCGACCCGGAAGGCGGGCGTCGCAGCCAGGAGGGACACGGCTTCGCGGACCGCCGCCTCTGGAACGGCAAGCGGAATGATCTTCACCGTCGCAACCATGCGCCCGGCCTCGACGGGCTCGTAGGCGCTCAACGTCGCAAGCGTGATGCCGGGGTCGATCGCGTTCAGACGGTCCACCACGGCCCGGTCCGGCACGAAGAGCCCAGCCGCTTCCGCGAAGAGATTGACGCGCCCCGTTCCCGTCGGTCCCGCCGAGACGAGCCGGCCGGCGATCGCCGCCCCGATCCGCTCGGCCGCGTCGTCCTCTGAAAGATCGTCCGCGTCGAGCACGGCCGCGACGACCTCCGCGATACCCGAATCCCGAAGCGCCGCGATGTCGGCCGCCGCCAGCCGGCTTCCCTTGGCGAGCCTGCCGCCGTCGAACCGGATCGCATGCGCAAGGATCGCGCCCTCCGCCTCGCCGAGAGGAATTGCACCGAACCTCACGCCGTCGCCGTCTCTCCGCGCCGGCGGAAGGCACGGATGATCGAGCCGAGCACGGCAACGGCAATCTCCGGCGGCGTCGCGGCGCCGATGTCGAGCCCGACCGGCGCCTCGATCCGGGCAAGCACAGCCGAGGCGACACCTGTGGCTTCCAGCCGCGCCTGCCGCGCCGCGTGCGTTTTCCGGCTTCCCAATGCGCCGATGTAGAAGCACCCAGCGTCGACAGCGGCGCGCAACGGCATGTCGTCGATCTTCGGATCGTGCGTTACCGCGACGAGCGCGGTGTAGGCATCGAGCGGGGACGTCTTCAACGCGTCCTCCGGCCAGTCGGCAACGAGCGAAACGTCCGGAAACCGCTCCTCGCTGGCGAAGGCCGTGCGCGGATCGACGATGAGGACATCGAAGCCGCAGAGCTTCGCCATCGGCGCCAGCGCCTGGCTGATATGCACCGCGCCGATCACCACCACCCTCGGGGGCGGCACGTGGACGTTGAGGAAGACTTCGCCCTTCTCCGTCCGGCTCATGCCCGACTTGCCCGAGCGCAGCGCAGCATCGAGCTCTTCGGCCATCGCATCGCCGCCGATCTCGGCTTCCCGCACCAGCCGCTGGCCGCCGTCCGTGACATCCGTGACGACGATCGCCGCCCGCCGGGCGACACGTTCCGCATTGAGATCGGCGAGAAGCCCGAGGTCCATCAGCGTGCCCCCGCCGCGCCCGGCTCGATGAAGACAGGCTCGACGAAGACGCGGATGCGCCCGCCGCAGGAAAGCCCGACGCGCCACGCCGTCTCGTCCGCGACGCCGAATTCCAGCATCCGCGGCGTCCCTGCCTCGATGACCTCCATCGCTTCGGTGACGACCGCGCCCTCGACGCAGCCGCCCGAGACGGAGCCGATGAAATTTCCGTCCCCATCGACGGCGAGCTGGCTCCCCACCGGCTGGGGTGCTGAGCCCCAGGTCTCGATCACCGTGGCCAGCGCCACCTTGCGGCCGTCGTCGAGCCATTGCCCAGCCTGGTCCAGAATTGTCATGCCCGTCTCCTG
>JACMIV010000260.1 GCA_014380965.1 Rhizobiaceae bacterium
CGCCGGCTGTGGAAAGCGCCGCCGAGCCCGACCGCGACCGTCCGGTTGCCGTACCAGCTCGCCTCGACGACGGTCGCCTCGAAGCCTGCGGCGGCAAGCGCCGTTCCGAGGCCCTCCGGACTGCCCGAGGCGTGGACTACGACGTCGCAGCCTTCCGGCGCCTCGTCCGGAAGGGCGAAGCCACAGCCGAAATGCCGCGCGAGGGCTCGCTTGCCGGGATCGACGTCGACGAGCGTGACCTCCGTGCCGGGAATGCGGACGGCGAGCGAGGCGACGAGGAGGCCGACCACGCCGGCGCCGACCACGGCGATCCGATCGCCCGGCAGGCAGCCGGCATCCCAGAGGATGTTGACGGCCGTCTCCATGTTGGCGCCGAGCACCGCGCGGGCCGCGGGGACGCCGGGCGGCAGCAGCACGGCCATACCAGCCGGCGCGCTGAAGCGGTCCTGATGGGGATGGAGACAAAAGACGGTCCGCCCCTCGATGCGAACCGGCCCGCTCTCGATGCGACCGACGGCCGCGTAGCCGTATTTGACGGGGCCCGGGAGGTCGCCCTGCTGGAGCGGGCAGCGCATGCGCGTCCGTTCCTCCGCCGGCACTTCGCCGCGGAAGACGAGACGCTCGGTGCCGCGGCTGATGCCGGAATAGAGCGTCTCGATCCTCGCCTCGCCGAGCGCTGTCGGCGGCAAGACTTCCTTGCGCAGTTCGCCCGAGCCCGGGGCGGCGATCCAAAATGCGGTGGCGGTCTTCATGGTATGTTGGCTTACTCTACAGCATGCGTTGCAACGTCTCGTCGCGCTTGACGACATGGTGATAGAGGACCCCGCCCATGTGCAGCGCGAAAAGAACCAGAATGGACCATCCAAGAAGATAGTGCGCAGTGCCGAAGAGGGGAGCCAGCGCATCCGACTTTCCGATCGGGCTCCAGACGGTCACGAGCCCGAACCATTCCAGAGGAAAACCAAAGGCGTTGGTCGCGAGGAACCCCAGCGAGGCCTGTGCGATGAGCGCGACGTAGAGGAGCACGTGGACGGTGCCGGACGTGTAACGCACGGCCGGCGAACGATCCGGTGCCGGAGGCGGCGGGTTCATGACGCGGACGAACAGCCGGACGGCCATCAGCCAGAGCACGAGGAAGCCGAGCGACTCGTGGACGAGATAGAAGGCCGGCTTCACGTCGTCCTTGACGTAGCCGATGACGAAGCCGACGGGCCAGACGACGAGGACGAGGATCGCCACCGTCCAGTGGAGGACGCGGGCGGCGGGAACGTAGGGCTCGGTGAAAGGGCGCATCGTCTCTGGTCCTCCCGTGGATGGATCGTGGTCTCCGGTGCGGGCTTGCCGCCCGTCTGTCCCGCCTCGTCGTCAGGTCCCGCAGAAGGTGCGGAACGGCGCTCCGCCGATCGGCGCAGGCTCGGCGTAGAATTGCGCGTCCGGCTGGTCGTCGAAAGGGTGCGAGAGAACCTTTAGCAATCTATCGAGAGGTCCGAAATCCTCCCTCTCGACCGCAGCGGCGATTGCCTCCTCGACATGGTGATTGCGCGGGATGAAGGCTGGATTGGCAAGCCGCATCGCCGCCCGGCGGTCCTCCGGGCTCGTTTCCTCGCGCGGGGTCCGTGCTCTCCAGCGCATCGCCCAAGCGTCGAAGGAGTCGGGGTCCTGGAAAAGGGCGCGGACCTCGGCATCGGCAGCGGGATCGACCGCGCTCTCGCAAAGCCGTCGGAAGGTCAGCGTGAAGTCCGCCAGTCCGACCGTCATCCGCGACAGAAGGTCTTCCACGAGCCTCGCGTCCCCCTCGTCTTCCCCGACAAGGCCGAGCTTGGCGCGAAAGGCGGCGATATAGGCGGCGTTGAACGCCTCGGCGAAACCGGCCAGCAGCCCTTGCGCCTCCTCGATCGCAGCGTCGGTCCCCTCGGCGAGGAACGGCAGCAGGCACTCCGCAAGGCGCGTCAGGTTCCACTGCGCGATGCCCGGCTGGTTGGCGTATGCATAGCGTCCGTCCCGGTCGATCGAGGAAAAGACTGTCTCCGGGTCATACGCGTCGAGAAAGGCGCAGGGGCCGTAGTCGATCGTTTCGCCGGAGATCGACATGTTGTCGGTGTTCATCACGCCGTGGACGAAGCCGATCGCCATCCACTGCGCCACGAGACGCGCCTGCCGCGCGATGACGCCGGCAAGAAACGTATGGATCGGCCGCTCGGCTCTCGCGGCCTCCGGATCGTGTCGCGCGATGGCGTGGTCGGCAAGACGTCGAAGCGCGTCCCGGTCGCCGCGCGCCGCGAAATACTGGAAGGTGCCGATCCGGATGTGGCTCGACGCGACGCGCGTCAGGACGGCGCCCGGTACGGCCGCGTCCCGGAAGACCGGATCGCCCGTCGCCACCATCGCCAGCGCCCGCGTCGTCGGCACGCCGAGGGCGGCCATCGCCTCGCTGACGAGATATTCTCGGAGCACCGGCCCGAGCGCTGCCCGCCCGTCCCCGCCCCGCGAAAAGGGCGTCGGCCCGGAACCCTTGAGCTGGAGATCGAACCGCGCGCCGTCGGGCGCGACGATCTCGCCGAGAAGCAGCGCCCGCCCGTCGCCGAGCTGCGGGTTGAAATGGCCGAACTGATGCCCTGCATAGGCAAGCGCGACCGGCTCGGCGCCCTCCGGATATGTCGCGCCCGAGAGAAGCGCCGCGCCCTCCGGCGTATCGAGCCCCTCGGCGTCGAGGCCGAGCCGTTCTGCGAGGAGGCGGTTGAAGCGCAGCATCCGCGGTGCGCTCGCGTGGGACGGCGACATCGCGACGTAGAAGGACGGCGGCAGCCTGACATAACTGTTGTCGAATGGAATCTGCGCTGTCATCTCGGCTGCCTCGGGGTTCCGGCTGGGTTCCTCGTGAACATAGGGTTTCGCCGCCGCATCGTAATCGCCTCGGCGCTATCGGTCGAAAGCCGCGCTGCCGACGGTCAGACGAGCGATGCCGCGGCCGAACAGCCGCAAAGCCCCGGTCCTCGGCGAGGCCGGCCTGCCGTCAGGATGCGCGCAGGGCCTCCACGTCGAGCATGTGCCCGGAGCGACGCGTCTTCGTTTCGAGATAGTGCAAGTTCTGCGTCGTCGTGCGCCCGAGCAGCGGCAGGCGCTCGACCACTTCAATGCCGGCGGCCTTCAGCCATGCGATCTTGGATGGATTGTTGGTGAGGAGGCGCACCTTGGCGATGCCGAGCTTGCGGAGCATCGCGACGGCCGCCTCGTAACGGCGCTCGTCGGCTCCAAAACCGAGTTCCGCGTCTGCGTCGACGGTGTCGAGCCCCTCCGCCTGGTAGCCGTATGCGCGCATCTTGGAGGCAAGCCCCGTGCCCCGCCCCTCCTGATCGAGATAAAGCATGATACCGCCGCCGAGGGCCTTCAACTGCTCCAGCCCATAGCGGAGCTGGTCGCCGCAGTCGCATTTGAGCGAGCCGAAGAGGTCGCCGGTGATGCAGGAGGAATGAACGCGGACGGGGACGGTGTCTGAATAATCGGGATGGCCCACGACGATGGCGAGCTGGTCGCGCTGGGCGAGACCGCCACGGAACATGACGAATTCGCAATCGCCGATGTCGCGCAAGGGAACCGTCGTGCGCGTCAGAAGCGCGAAATCGGAGGCGGCGACGTCGAAAGCGTCTTCGATGTCGTCCCTCGACACCTCGACGCAGCCGCTGAACGGACCCTTGCCGTCCTCGCCCGCGTCGGCGGTGACGATCGCCGGCAGGAGAAGCGCGAGTTTGGCAATCTGCGCGCCGAGTTCGGCGGCCGCGGTGCCCGGCTCGAAGCCGCCGGCATAGCTGCCCTCGCGCAAGTACCCGATGCGCCGCGCCGCCTCGTGGTCGAGGCCCTCGAAGGGCAGCGAGGCCCCGGTCGGCGCATCGAGGCCAATGACGCCAGCACGGGCCGGGGTGAGGTAGAGCCGCGCGGTCCGGTCGGCGGCTTCCACGAAGGCATCGAGCAGCTTGCCCGTGACGGTGTCGAGCGAAACGATGGCGAGGCGCTCTCCTTCGGAGACGACGACGACGGGACGCCCGGCCCGAAGCTCTGCCGCGGCACGTTCGACACGAACGGACGCGTCCTGGATGAGGGAGCCGAGGGTAAGGGGTAGAAATGCCGTCATGTGCTTGACTCGCCTTTTAAGACCGGGACGCCCTGCGATATTCATGTGGCCGACCCCATTTCAAGCTCCGCTGCGCTCGCATGTTCGTGAACGCCATGTTGCTAAGGCAAGGGCCGCCGCACACCAAATAGGGAGCCGACCAAGCTTCCAAACCTTTTCGAGACCGTCTGCGGCGAACTGGCACATCGTGTGGGTCATGATGCAGTTTGCGCAAGCTTTCGTGGACATCCAGCGCCGCGCTGCAAACTCTGCAAGCTTTGTAGGCATTGCACGTTCGATCGGCTATGCGGGCTTCATGTCAGCCCTTGATCCCGCCGTCCTCGCCTTCCTCCTCTTCGTCCTTCTCGGCGCGGGCGCGATCGGAGGCGTTTTGGCCGGGCTTTTCGGCGTCGGTGGCGGCGGCATCTTCGTTCCGGTCCTCTACCACGCATTTGTTGCGGCCGATGTCTCGGAGGAGGTCGCGATGCATCTCGCGATCGGGACCTCGCTCGCCATCATCCTTCCGACCGCGATCCGTTCGGTGGCCGCGCACAGGGTGCAGAATGCCGTCGACATGCGGCTCCTCACCGAATGGGCGGTCGTCGTTCCCGCTGGAGTCGTTGCCGGGACCTTCATCGCCGCGATGTCCGGCGCGGATGCGCTGAAGGGGATCTTTGCGGCCATCGCGGCCTCGATCGCCCTCCGCCTCTTCGTGGGCCGGCTGCCGTTCCGGCTCGGCGACGACCTGCCCGGCCTCTTCGGGCGGTCCGTCGCCGGCTTCGTCATCGGCGTTCTCTCGGCGCTCATGGGCGTCGGCGGCGGCGTGCTCAACACGACCTTCATGACCGCCTACGGACGCACGATCCATCAGGGGGTCGCGACGTCGGCCGGTGTCGGTGCCCTCATCGCCGTACCTGGCCTCGTCTCCTACGCGGTCGCCGGCTGGGGCGAGCCGGACCTTCCGCCCTTCAGCCTCGGCTATGTCAGCCTCGTCGCGACGCTGATCGCCGCCCCCGTGGCGATGCTGGTCGCACCCTTCGGGGCACGACTGGCGCACCGCACGAGCAAGCGCAACCTCGAAATCGGCTTCGCGTGCTTCCTTTGTGCGGTAGCGGCCCAGTTCGCGGCGGACCTCTTGGGCCTTGTCAGGTGAAGAGGCTCAGAAAATCACGCCCTTCTTCAGGATGAAACACCCATAGGGTCGGTCTTCCATGGTCTGGACGACGGCATAGGCTTCGCTCGCCGCCTCGTAGAAGGCGAAGCGCTCGACGGGTTCGATCGTGACGGCATGCCCCTCGGCGTCATCGGCCGCTCTTTGCATGTCGGCATGGACGTCGAGGACGATATCGAGGCCCTCCGCCGATGCCATGCGCCGGATCGGGGCCGCGACGAAGGTGTCGAGCGGAAGGAGCTGCAGGATGGCGGTCGCCGCCTCCAGGGTGCCGACGCCGGCGAGTCGCACGCATTTGCCGCTGACCGTCAGCGCTGCCGTCGAGACGGCGGGAAAGTTGCGGTCGGCGAGGACGAGGTCGTCGCCATGGCCCATCTCGTCGAGAATGGCGAGAAGCTCGCCGCCGATGATCGGCGGAATGGTCTTCAGCATGGTTTCGTCTCCGCGTGTTGAGGGTCGATCCGCGTTTCTCGTCAGGCCGGCGCGCCGCGCTGGCGCATCGGGTCCGCCCCGGCGAAGGCGTCCAACGCCTCGCAGGTCGCGACGATCCGGTCGATGGTCGGAATGGCGGCGACTTCGATCTTGAAGACCCGCGCGACCGCCGTGATGCTGCAGAGGCAGATGTCGGCGATCGTCGGCGTCTCGCCATGGCAGAAGGCGCCGGTCGCGGGGTCGCCGGAAAGCTGGGCTTCGAGCGCGGTGAGACCGCGGGTGAACCAGCGGATCTGCCAGGCGCGCCAGGTGGAATCATCGAAGCCGGCCTCGCCAATGAGATACTTCTTCACCCGCGGGACGATGAGCGGATGGGTGTCGCTCGTCATCTGCGCGGCGATGGCGCGCACGCGGGCGCGTTCGAAGAGGTCCCGCGGCAGGAGAGCGGGCTCGGGATGGCGCTCTTCGAGATATTCGAGGATCGCCATCGACTGCGTCATCGGTGCGTGCCCGGGCTCGACATAGGTCGGAAGCGCGCCCTGCGGGTTGATGGCCTGGAAGGCGGGCTCGTACTGCTCGCCCTTGTCGAGATTGACCTCGATCTCCTCGACGCCGAGCCCTTTGAGGGCCAGCGCGACCCGGATGCGATAGGTCGCGGAGGTGCGCCAATAGGCGTAGAGCTTCGGCTTGGCGGCATCGGTCATCGCTCGGTTCCTTCCTGCGGCGAACCGACGTCTTTCGCCGGCTCACGTCCACGGGATAAGGGCGCAGCAGTGCCAGGGCAAGGCCGCGCCGCGTTTCGATGCGACGGCCTTGTCGGCGATCAGGCGTCGACGGCGACGGCGACGGCGGGCAGGATCTCGGGCTCGCCCGGCGCGGTCGCGGACGGCGCGAAGGCGCGGTTCCAGGCGTCGAGGCTCGCGATCTTGTAGGCCTCGGCGAGCGTTGGATAGTTGAACGTGTTCTCCATGAAGTAGTCGATCGTGCCCTTGAGGTTGAGGACGGCCTGTCCGATGTGGACGAGTTCCGTCGCGCCTTCGCCGACGATGTGGACGCCGAGAAGACGGCGCGTCTTCTTGGAGAAGATCATCTTCATCATGCCGTTCTGGAGGCCCATGATATGGCCGCGCGAGGTCTCGCGGAAGCGCGCGATGCCGCATTCGTAAGGGATGCCGCGCTTGCGGACCTCCTCCTCCGTCATCCCCACGGTGGAGATTTCCGGGACGGAGTATATCCCGTAGGGAAAGAACTCCGGCGCCGGCGGCGGGGCACGGCCGACGGCGTGGCAGGCGGCGAGCCGCCCCTGCTCCATCGAGGTGGAGGCAAGGCTCGGGAAGCCGATCACGTCGCCGGCGGCGTAGATGTGCGGCACGGAGGTCTGGAGCGTCTTCGGATCGACCGTGATGCGGCCGCGATGGTCGCAGTCGATGCCGACGGCGGGAAGGTTCAGCGTGTCCGTCTCGCCGACGCGGCCGGCGGCGAAGAGGAGCATGTCGCTCGACACGTTCCGGCCCGTCGCGATCTTGCAGAGCGGCCGGCCGGTCGGATCGATCTCGACCGAACTCACCTCGGCGCCCAGGCGTATCGAGACGTTGCGGTCGCGCAGCTCGTGGATGAACTCGTCGAGCAGCTCCTTGTCGATGAAGTCGAGGAAGGTTGGGCGCGGCTCGATCAGCGTGACGGCGACGTCGAGGGCGGAGAAGATCGTCGCATACTCGACGCCGATGACGCCCGCCCCGATGACGGCGAGGCTGCGCGGCAGCTTTTCGATCGACAGGATTTCGTCGCTGTCGAAGACGTTGATGCCGTTGAAGGGGATGTAGTCGGGCCGGAAGGGGCGCGTCCCGCAGGCGATGACGGCGAAGCCGAAACCGTGGATGTCGACGTCGCCGTCGGCCGCCGCGGTCACCTCGATCTGATGGGCCGACACGAATCGTGCCGAGCCGGAGACCGTCTTCACGAAGTTGCGGCTGAACTGGTGTTCGAGGACATCGACCTCGTGTTCCAGGGTCTTGGCCGTGCGCGCCATCAGGTCGGCCGCGGTGATGTCCTTCTTGACGCGATAGGCGCGGCCGTAGAAGCCGCGCTCCCGCCAGCCGGTGAGGTTCAGCACGGTCTCGCGCATGGTCTTCGACGGGATCGTCCCGGTATGGACGGAGACGCCGCCGACCTCGGGGCGCTTGTCGACCACGAGGACGGTCTTGCCGAGCTTCGAGGCCTGGATGGCGGCTCTGCGGCCGGAGGGGCCGCTGCCGATGACGATCAGATCGTAGTCTGCCATGGAAACCTCGTCCGCTGAGTGAGTCGCGCGGTGAGCGAAGGCGGCGGCGGGATCCGTCGATGCCCGGATCTCCCTACGACACCAATGTTGCGCGAAGCCGACAGTGCCGCCCTCCTCGCTGCAATGCAACACGAAGCGCCGCATGACGGCCGCCGGGCGCCGCAATGCGATCTCGTGGTCATCGCGCCCTCAGCTCGCGACGGCCAAACTCGGCTCGTCAGTCTGGACCGTTTCGTCGGGTTGCAGCGAAAGGGGCGAGCAGACGCGGTTGCGGCCGGTTCGCTTGGCCACGTAGAGGGCTGCGTCGGCGGCGAGGATCAACTCGTTCGGCTGGACGAAATCAGACGGCGTGGCCGCGGCGACCCCGATGCTCACCGTGACGCAGCGCGTCGGCTCGTTGCACTCGTGGGGCATTGCGCCGGCTTCGATGGCCGCTCGCATCCGCTCCGCGACGACGCATCCTGCCACGAGATCGAGCCCGGGCAGAACGAACACCAATTCCTCGCCGCCGAAGCGGACCGCGATGTCGATCCCCGGCCGGGTCTGCGCCAATGCTCTGCGAGCGACGTCCTTGATGCAGACATCGCCCTCGAGATGGCCGTAGCGGTCGTTGAACGCCTTGAATCGATCGATGTCGAGCACGAGGACGGCAACGTCCGCCGCGTCTTGCGAAGGATTTTCCCAGAGCAGGGCCAACGCCTCGTCCATCGCCCGCCGATTCAGCAGACCGGTGAGCGGGTCGGTCTTCGACAGGGCGTCGAGCTCATCGTTCTGAAGTCTGTCCCGCAGGCTGTAGAGATAGGCGAGCCGGTTCTGATGCTCGATACGGTAGGACGCGATCGCCGTGAAGATGCCGCCTCCCAGGATCAGCATGATCGTCGATTGCTTGATCTCGGGCGGTATCTCCTCGACATTCATCACCGCGCCGGCGTTCATCAGGAAGCAGACCAGAAGCCCGAAGGCAGCGTAACGGAACCGCAGATTGTATGCGATGACCGGGAAGAGCATGACGAGGATGACGCCCGTGTGCTGATATTGGCGCAGCGGCGCCTCGCTGACGAGCATCAGAAACAGCAAGCTGGCGACGATGACGATTGGCAATACGCAAGTGGCCATCTCGCGGACGAAAACCGATGGATTGCGAGAGACGATGAAGATCATCATCATGATGATGGGCGACACGACGGCAAGCCGCGTGAACGCGGCGAGGCCGAACACGTCGGGGACATGGGTGAGATCGGTGACCAGGAAAACATCGTAGATGGCGAGCGCGACCCATCCGCTCACAGCGTGCGAACGACAGATCGCCTGCCTGGTGTCTGCCTCGTATCGCTCTTCTAGCGCCCGCGGAAACCGAAGTTCCCGAAAGCCCTGTCGTAGCGTCGTCTGGACCTGGTCGTTGAGCGACATTCTGTTCCTACCTGCCTCGATCGGCCGTTCGACGCTTGGCGGAAAAGTAGGCGCGAAGCGCTAAGAAACCCTGCCGGTCGGACAGCCCATTTCTCACGGGCCCCTCGGATATGGCGGCGGGAACCCGCAAGAAGAGATTTGCCGCTCACCCGACCTCGGGCAGCAGGGCAAGCCAAGAGAGGCGCCGCGCAGGTAAGGGTCAGGCGTCGAATCATCGCTTTGACGAGGCTTGCGAACCATGCTTCACATCGCCGGCATGTGGGTCAGACGCATCGATTTCATGGAGCCCGCCGAGGCGGCGGCGCGGTTGCGGGGGCTCGGGGGCCTCGCCTTCCTCGACAGCGCGATGCGCCATGCCGAACTTGGGCGCTACTCCTATGTCGCGGCGGACCCCTTCGCCGCCTTCGTCGTCGACGCCGAGGGCGCGCGGATCAGCTTCGATCCCGCCTCCGGCGAAGGAGCCGCCTTCGATCGGCTGCCAGGGCCCCCGCTCGACGCGCTCCGGGCCATCATGGCGCGCTTTCCGCTTCAGAAAGCGGAAGGCCTGCCGCCTTTCCAGGGGGGTGCGATCGGCGCGATCGGCTACGATTTCGCGCACCATCTCGAAACACTTGCGGCGCCCGCGGACCTCGACCCTGCAGAGCCGACGCTGCGGTTCAACCTTTACGACACGCTGATCGCTTTCGACCTTGTGGAGCGGTCGGCGGTGATCCTGTCCTCCGGCCATCCCGAGGACGATCCGCTCGCCCGCCAAAAGCGCGCGGCGGATCGGATCGCCATGACGGAGGCGGCGTTGGCGCGTCGCCCGGATCCTTTCGCGAAGGTCTGGCGCGGCGCCGACGGGATCGTCTGGTCGTCGAACTTCACGCGCCAGACCTACGCCGCCGCGATCGACCGGGTGCGGGACTACATCCTCGCCGGCGACATCTATCAGGCCAATCTGGCCCAGCGCTTCACCTGCCGTCTGCCGCAAGACTTCGACGGGTTCGGCTTCTACGGGCGGCTGAGGGCCGCCAATCCCGCGCCCTTCGGCGCCTATCTCGAATTTCCGGGCCTCACGGTCGCCTCGTCCTCGCCCGAGCGCTTCCTGAAGCTTGCCGGTTCGGCGGTCGAGACGCGGCCGATCAAGGGCACGGCGCCGCGTTCGCCGGACGCGGCAAGCGACCGCGATCTCGCCGACGCGCTCCTCGCCTCGGAGAAGGATCGCGCCGAGAACGTCATGATCGTCGATCTCCTCCGAAACGATCTGGCGCGCGTGACGACGCCCGATTCGGTCGAGGTGCCGATGCTCTGCGGTCTCGAAAGCTACGCCTCGGTCCATCATCTCGTCTCGGTCGTGACCGGGACGCTGCGCGAGGGGGCCGACGGCTACGATCTCGTTGCCGCCTCCTTTCCCGGCGGCTCGATCACCGGTGCGCCGAAGATCCGAGCGATGGACATCATCACCGAGCTCGAAGGAACGGCGCGCGGGCTCTACTGCGGCTCGATCGGCTATCTCGGCTTCGACGGGACGCTCGACCTCAACATCGCGATCCGCACCGTGACGATCACCGGTGGCCGCGCGACGCTGCAGGCAGGCGGGGGCGTGACGATCCTCTCCGATCCGTTTGCGGAATACGAGGAGACGCTCGCCAAGGCGACGCGGGTCTTTGCAGCCTTCGAGGAGGAGGCGTGATTCTCGTCATCGACAATTACGACAGTTTCGTCTTCAACGTCGCCCGCTACATCGAGCGCGCCGGCGGCTCGACGCGCGTCGAGCGCAACGATCGGCTGACGGTGGAAGCGATCGAGGCCATGGCTCCGTCCGCCATCGTCGTCTCGCCCGGACCATGCAGCCCGCGCGAAGCCGGAATTTCGTTGGAGACGATCCGGCGATTGTCGGGCCGCATTCCGATCCTCGGCGTCTGCCTCGGGCACCAGTGCATCGGCGAGGTCTTCGGCGGCCGCGTCGAGCGGGCGCGCCGGC
>JACMIV010000034.1 GCA_014380965.1 Rhizobiaceae bacterium
CGCCGGCGCGGCGCCAGGGCGCGCGCCCGGCCGAGCGCCTGCCGGTCATCCTCACCGTCGAGCCCGACGAGGATTACGCGCTTCTGGATTCGGGCTCCGGCGAGAAGCTGGAGCGCTACGGCCCGCTCGTCGTGCGCCGGCCGGAAAACCAGGCGATCTGGCAGCGCCGCCGGCCGGATGCCGAGTGGGAGGCGGCGGATGCGATCTTCACCGGCGATATGGACGAGGAGGGCGTCGGCCGCTGGCGCTTTCCGCGAGAGCCTCTCGGCGAGACCTGGCCGCTGAGCCATCGCGGCCTCTCCTATCTCGGCCGCTTCACCTCTTTTCGCCACACCGGCGTCTTTCCCGAGCAGGCCGGGCACTGGAGATTCGTCACCGATGCCGTCGAGGCGTCGAAGCGTCCGGTGCGCGTCCTCAATCTGTTCGGCTATACCGGGCTTGCTTCGCTGCTGGCGGCGCGGGCCGGCGCGGAGGTGACCCATGTCGACGCCTCGAAGAAGGCGATCCTCTGGGCCCGCGAGAACCAGGAACTGGCAGGCCTCGGCGAGGCGCCGATCCGCTGGATCTGCGAGGATGCGGTCCGCTACGCCGAGCGGGAGGTAAAGCGCGGCAGCCGCTACGACATCGTGCTTCTGGATCCCCCGAAGTTCGGCCGGGGTCCGAAGGGCGAGGTCTGGCAGATCTTCGACGACCTGCCGCATCTCCTCGACCTGTCGCGCGATCTCCTGTCGGACCGCCCGCTTGCCCTGATCCTCACCGCCTATTCAATCCGCTCGTCCTTCTATTCGCTCTCGGCGCTGATGGCCGAGACGCTGCGAGGCCTGGGCGGCACGGTGGAGTCGGGCGAGCTCATCATCCGCGAGGCGGGCGAGGAGCCGCGCAGCCTCTCCACCTCGCTCTTTTCCCGCTGGATACCTTAGATCATGCCCGTCTCAGACGACCACGACGCCCCGACCGAGGCCGCTCGGCCCGAAAAGCGCGAGGCGCTGTCGGCGCCCGGCCGGGTGAAGGACCTTTCGAGCGTTTCCAATCCGATCATCAAGGACATAAGGGCGCTTGGGGCAAAGAAGGGTCGCGACGAGACGGGCCTTTTCATGGCCGAGGGGCTGAAGCTCGTCATCGACGCGCTCGACGCCGGATGGGCGATCGAGACGCTGGTGGTGGCGAAATCCCAGCTCCACAATCCGCTGTTGACGAAGACCGCCGCCCGCACCGTCGCACTGGGTGCAGACGTCGTGGAGGCGTCCGAGAAGGTGCTCGGCGTCATCACCCGCCGCGACAATCCGCAGAGTGCCATCGGCGTCTTCCGCCAGAGGACGGTGGCGCTCGATAGGCTCGACTTAAGCTCGGACGGGGTCGTCGTCGCGCTCGACCGGGTGCGAGACCCCGGCAATCTCGGGACCATCCTGCGCACCGTCGACGCCGTCGGCGCCAAGGGCGTCATCCTCGTCGGCGACTGCGTCGATCCGTTCTCGCTGGAGACCGTACGCGCCACGATGGGCTCGATTTTCGCCGTGCCGGTATCGCGCGCGAGCGAAGGCCAGTTCCTCGGCTGGCGCACGAAGTTCAAGGGCCTCGTCGCCGGCACCCACATGACCGGCACGACCGACTACCGGGCGCCCGATTACGCCGGCCGGCCGTTGGTTCTCCTCATGGGCAACGAGCAGGCCGGCCTCTCCGAGCCGCTGACGAAGGCCTGCGACCTGCTCCTGCGGATTCCGCAGGCCGGCCGGGCGGACAGCCTCAACCTTGCCATTGCGACCGGCGTGATGCTGTTCGAGGTTCGGCGAAAGGCGCTGTCGCTGTGAGCGGGGTGTCGCTCGCGCCTGTCTGGCGCCTCAACCTCCTCCTCGTCGCCCTTTGCGTCGCAGCCGATCAAGTGATCAAGGCGCTCGTCGTCGCAAACATGGCGCTCGGCTCCGCGATCGAGCTTGTGCCCTTCCTCGCGCTCCTTCACGCGCGCAACGAGGGTATCGCCTTTTCGCTGTTCTCGGGCTTCGACGATCTGGCGCTCGCCGGCCTTGCAATCCTCGTCCTCGGCTTCGTCTCATGGCTCTGGGCGCAGACGGCTCCCGAACGACGGCTCAGCCATGTCGCTTTCGCCATCATCGTTGGAGGCGCGATCGGCAACCTCGTCGATCGCGTGCGTCTCGGCTACGTCGTCGACTACGTCTATTTCCACACGCCGGTCTGGTCCTTCGCGGTCTTCAATCTCGCCGACGCGCTGATTTCGGTGGGAGCTGGCCTCATCATTCTCGATGAATTCGTGCTCGCGCGTCGGCGGGCCGAAACGAAGATCGAACCCTCCCGCGATTGACTTCGAGGCCTTCGCGCCCTTTGTCCGGCAAGAACAAGGACCGAGGGTGAATTTCATGGGCGAGAGCTTCAAGGCGATCCTGGTATCGCGCGGCGAGGACAAGAAGCAGAGCGTCGGCGTCGTCGACATGACGCCGGACGAGCTTATGGACGGCGACGTCGACGTCGCCGTCGAGGCGACCACCGTGAACTACAAGGACGGACTTGCGATTACCGGCAAGTCTCCGGTCGTGCGCCGCTGGCCGATGATCCCCGGCATCGACCTTGCCGGGACGGTGATCTCGTCGACCCATGAGGGTTGGAAGGCCGGCGACAAGGTCGTCCTCAACGGCTGGGGCGTCGGCGAGGTGCATTACGGCGCCTATGCCGGCCGCGCGCGCCTGAAGGGCGAGTGGCTCGTGCCGCTTCCCGAGGCCTTCACCCCGTCGCAGGCGATGGGGATCGGGACGGCCGGCTACACGGCTATGCTTTCGGTGATGGCGCTGGAAGCCGCCGGGATGACGCCCGCCCGCGGTCCCGTCATCGTCACGGGTGCCTCGGGCGGCGTCGGATCGGTGGCCGTCGCGATCCTCGCCGAGCTCGGCTGGCATGTGGTCGCTTCGACCGGCCGACCGGAAGAGGCAGAGTTTCTGAAGGGCCTCGGCGCCGCCGAGATCATCGACCGGGCGGAGCTTTCCGAGCCCGGGAAGCCGCTTGGGAAAGAGCGCTGGGCGGCGGGCGTCGATGCGGTCGGCAGCCACACGCTTGCGAATGTGCTGGCGCAGACGACGTATGGCGGCGCCATCGCCTGTTGCGGCCTTGCGCAGGGACTGGACCTGCCGGCCTCGGTCGCGCCCTTCATCCTGCGCGGCATCTCGCTGCTCGGGATCGACTCGGTGATGGCGCCGAAGGAAAAGCGCCTCGAGGCCTGGCGCCGCCTTGCCGCCGATCTCGATCCGGACAAGCTCGGGGCGATCTCGACCGGGATCGGCTTCGACGACATCGTCGATGCCGCCGCGAAGATCGTAGAAGGCAAGATCCGGGGCCGTGTCGTCGTGACGATGGGCTGAGGTTGCCTTGACGGCGGGCAAGCCGGCATCCGTGTCGACACTGTCCGCTCGTAACGGAGCCTTCGCCACCCGACATCGTTCATGAAAGCGTCGCGGAAAGGTTATAATCCGCGGCGATGGCCTGCTGCGCGGGCCGGACCGAACGGCGGAGGGTTTGATGGACCTGTACAGGATGGCCGGAGCCGGTGCGGCGGCTGGGTTGAGGCCTTTCTATCCCCTGGGCGCCATCGTGAAGGGCTTCGTGCCGGCGCCGGTAAGGCGGATGCGCGGGCGCTTCGATCCGGGCGCCGAGGTTCTCGGCCGTCTCGGCTCGCTCGAAGTGCGTCTCGCACGGTCCCGCGAAGAGGTGAAGGCGGCGCAGCAGCTTCGGTATCACGTCTTCTACGAAGAGATGTCCGCGCGGCCCTCGCGGGTCCAGAAGCTGACGCGGCGCGACAAGGACGGCTTCGATCGGTACTGCGATCATCTCCTCGTCATCGACCGGACGCGCGGCGGCCCCCTCGGCGATCAGATCGTCGGCACCTATCGCCTGATGGGCGAGGAGGGAGCCGCGCTCGCGGGCGGCTTCTACACCGCGCAGGAGTTCGACATCGCGCCGCTCCTCGCGCGCCATCGCGGCAAGCGTTTTTTGGAACTCGGCCGCTCCTGCGTCCTGAAGGACTATCGTGGCAAGCGTACGGTCGAACTTCTCTGGCAGGGCATCTACGCCTATGTCCGCCAGAACCGGATCGACGTTCTCTTCGGCTGCGCCTCTTTGTCCGGCACGGACCCGGCGACGCTCGCCTTGCCGCTCTCCTTCCTGAAGACGAGCGCGGCGGCGCCTGCCGAATGGCGCGTGCGGGCGCAGCCGCGCCGCGGCATCGCGATCGACGAGACCATCATCTGTTCCGATCCGCGCCGCGCGCTCGCGGCACTGCCGCCGCTTCTGAAGGGCTATCTGCGAATCGGCGGCTATATCGGCGAGGATGCGGTCGTCGACCACCAGTTCGGCACGACCGACGTTCTCGTCGTCGTGCCGGTGGTCAACATCAACCCGCGCTACATCGAATATTACGGCGACACGTCCGGACGCTTCGCCGCCTGATGGGATCGACCGTCAGGCGCTCGCCGTCAGGCCCTCCTGCCGCTCACCCGCCGATGCGAACGACGCTGCGGGTCGTCAGATCGACGATGACCGGGCTGCCGTTGTAGTAAAAATACGCATAGGTGGAGTTGCCCTCGAGCGGGATGAGCTCGATCTTTTGCGGCACGGTCTCGCCGAGGGTGGGCGCTAGCGACAGGCTCGAGTCGCCGACCGGGTTGTCGACGGCGTACTGGTAGACGCTGACCCCTGACGAGCCCTGCGCAAACGCGTTCGAGCCTGCAGGCGCAGCGATCGACGCGAGCAGCGCCGTAGCGAAAAGAAGAGCCTGCGTGTAGGATTGCCTCATGGAAACCTCGTCGGTGGCACGCCGATAATGCGGCTACAGACCCCGTTTTTTGATATAGGCACCGATTTCCCCCATAAAATGTCAAAACGTCGCTGAGCTTGCAATTATTTTTCGCGTTGCGGCGTGGGGCGTCGAGGGCGACGGAGCCGCGAGGCGGTCGGCGTTTGCAGTGGATGGAAGGATCGCGCACCTTTCGCGCCGCCGTGCCGGACGTTAAGAAACGATCTTGGCATCGGCTGACGCTGCGGGGAGACGAGCGATCGTTGTGACGACCTTTGATACGGACGCGAGGGGCAGGAACGATCCTGGCGGAGAGGGCGGAGCGATTGCGCCGGCCGCGTCCATCGATCGCGCGGCGGCGGCGGCGGGGAGGGACCCGGCTCCGACGCCGATGATGGCGCAATACATCGAGATCAAGGCCGCAAATCCCGACAGCCTCCTCTTCTATCGCATGGGCGACTTTTACGAGCTGTTCTTCGGCGACGCGGAGGTCGCCTCGCGAGCGCTCGGCATCGCGCTCACCCGCCGCGGCAAGCATCTCGGCGAAGACATCCCGATGGCGGGCGTGCCGGTCGTCTCGGCCGACGACTATCTCCAGAGGCTGATCGCGCTCGGCCACCGCGTCGCCGTCTGCGAACAGATCGAGGATCCCGCCGAAGCGAAGAAGCGCGGTGGAAAATCGGTCGTGCGCCGCGACGTCGTCCGGCTCGTCACCCCCGGCACGATCACCGAGGAACGGCTGCTCGATCCCGGCCGCCCGAACTATCTGATGAGCCTTGCGCGCATCGGCGGCTCCGCTCGCTCGGCCGAGTTCGCGCTGGCCTGGGCTGATCTTTCCACCGGCGAGTTTCGCGTCAAGGCGAGCGATGCCGAGGGGCTGCTGACCGACGTGCTCGCGGTCGAGCCCTCCGAGATCGTCGTCGCCGACACGCTGTTCCACGACGAGGCGTTGCGGCCGCTCTTCCAGGCGCTCGGAAAAATCGTCCGTCCCGAGCCGGCCGTCCTCTTCGACAGCACGAGCGCGCCGGCACGGCTCTGCCGTTTCTACGAGGTCGCGACGCTCGAAGGCTTCGGCGATTTCGGACGGGCGGAACTGGCCGCCGCATCTGCTCTGCTGGCTTATCTCGGCAAGACGCAGTTCGCCGCCCGGCCCGCTCTGTCTCGTCCCGAGCGCGTCGAGACGGGCTCTGTGATGCTGATCGACCCAGCCACGCGCTCGAGCCTCGAGATCACGCGGTCCACCGAGGGAAAGCGCCAGGGCAGCCTTCTCGGCACGATCGACCGGACGATGACCGGCGCGGGCTCGCGGCTCCTCGCGCGACGCCTCGCCGGACCCCTGACGCAAGCGGGTGCGATCCGGCAGCGGCAGGCATCGATCGCTTTCTTCGTCGAGGAGGGGGACCTCTGCAGGCGACTTCGGACGCTTTTGAGGAGCATGCCGGACGTCGAGCGGGCGCTGTCGCGCCTGTCGCTCGGGCGCGGCGGCCCGCGCGACCTCGGCGCTGTCCGGGACGGGCTGTCCGTCTCGCGGGAGATCGCCCGGCTCCTTTCGGCTTGCGAACTGCCGGAAGAACTCGCGGCAGGTTCCGTTTGCCTTTCCAAGCTTCCGGACGGGCTGGCGGGCGAGCTTGACGCGATGCTTGGCGACCAGATGCCGCTACAAAAGCGCGATGGCGGCTTCGTGCGCGATGGCGCGCTCGAAGTGCTCGACGAGGCCCGCGCGCTCCGCGATGCCTCGCGCAGGGTGATCGCCGGGCTGCAGTTGCGCTACGCCGAAGAGACGGGCGTGCGATCGCTGAAGATCAAGCACAACACCGTGCTCGGCTATTTCATCGAGGTGGCCGAAACGCACGCGGCCGCGTTGACCGGAACGGCCGCGCTGAAGGCCCGCTTCTTCCACCGCCAGACCATGGCGAACTGCATGCGCTTCTCGACGAGCGAACTCTCCGACCTCGAAAGCCGCATCGCGGGCGCGGCCTTCGACGCGCTGGCGCTGGAGCTTGCCGCCTTCGAGCGCCTGTCGGGCGCGATCGTGACGGCTTCGGTCGAGCTTCGATCCGGCGCCGAGGCGCTCGCCGTCCTAGACGTCTCGTCAGCGCTCGCCGAGCTTGCCGTCTCCGAGGACTGGTCGCGGCCGGACGTCGACGACGGCCTGTCCTTCCGCATCGAGGGCGGGCGGCATCCCGTGGTCGAAGCCGCTCTGAAAGCCGGCGCGGGCGACCCTTTCGTGCCGAACGACTGCGATCTCTCCCCGCCGGCCTCCGCGAGCCGCGATGGGGAGGCGGGCGCGATCTGGCTTCTGACCGGGCCGAACATGGGCGGCAAGTCGACCTTTCTGCGCCAGAACGCGCTGATCGCGATCCTGGCTCAAGCCGGTGCTTACGTCCCGGCGACGCGCGCGCGCATCGGCATCGTCGACCGCCTCTTCTCGCGCGTCGGTGCCTCGGACGACCTTGCCGAGGGACGCTCGACCTTCATGGTCGAGATGGTCGAGACGGCGGCGATCCTCAACCAGGCGGGCCGAAGGACGCTCGTCATCCTCGACGAGATCGGGCGCGGCACCTCGACCTATGACGGTCTCTCGATCGCGTTCGCATCCGTCGAGCATCTCCACGAGACGAACCGCTGCCGCGCACTCTTTGCGACGCATTTCCACGAGATGACCGCGCTCTCGGCACGTCTGTCGCGGTTGAAGAATGCGACGATGCGGGTGAAGGAATGGGAGGGAGACGTCGTCTTCCTGCACGAGGTCGTCTCGGGCACCGCCGATCGCAGCTACGGCATTCAGGTCGCCAAACTCGCCGGCCTGCCGCCGGCGGTGATCCGGCGGGCGAAATCGGTTCTGGCGGAGCTGGAAAAAGGCGAGCAGGGGCAGCGGCGAACGGCTTTGGTCGACGACCTGCCGCTGTTTGCCGCCGCACCGAATACACCAGCGGCCATGCAACCGGCAGCCGAACCGACCGCGACGTTACCTGCCCTTACGATGCTGGCCGGTCTCGATCCGGATGCATTGACCCCGCGTGCCGCGCTCGAAGCACTCTACCGGCTGAAAAGCATACTTTGAAGCAGAACCCGCGGCAGGACGTGTGTCCTGCCGCGGGTTCGAGGTGGCGAAGGCTCTTTGGGGATGCCCGATCAGGAGCCGCCCGAGCCACCGCCCGAACCGCCCGAAGAG
>JACMIV010000261.1 GCA_014380965.1 Rhizobiaceae bacterium
CGGCGGCAAGAGCAAGCATTCGTCCGAGCTGCCCGCCGCCGACGATCCCGATGGTCGATTCGAGGTCGAGTGGGCGAGGGGACAAGGCCTCCTCGCTCACGCTGAATCCACCGGCCGCTCGGCAACCGCCTCCGACTGGGCGGCGCGCCATGCATCGAGCCGCTCCGCCAGAGGAGTATCGGACAGCGCAAGAACACTGGCCGCGAGCAACGCTGCATTGATCGCGCCGGAACGGCCAATAGCAAGCGTCCCGACGGGAATGCCGGCCGGCATCTGCACGATCGAGAGAAGGCTGTCCTGGCCGGAGAGCGCTTTCGATTCGACCGGTACCCCGAAGACGGGGAGGGGCGTCATGGCTGCCGCCATTCCCGGCAGGTGCGCGGCGCCCCCCGCGCCCGCGATGACGATCCTGAACCCGTTCGCCTTGGCGGTTCGGGCAAAATCGTAGAGACGCTGGGGCGTGCGGTGGGCTGAGACGATGCGGGCGTCGAAGGAGATTCCGAGCGCCTGGAGGATGTCGGCAGCATGCTTCATCGTCGGCCAGTCCGACTGGCTGCCCATGATGATCGCGACATCCCGCCGATCGGCGGCCGAAGGCGCCTCGCTCATGCGCTGATGTCCGGGATGATCTGGTCCTCGAGATCCTGGAGGCGGTCCTTGACGTTCAGCTTCTTCTTTTTCATGCGCTGGATCTGGAGCCTGTCGCAGCCGGCCACTTCCATCGCGTTGACGGCCGCATCGTAGTCGGCGTGCTCCTGCCGCAGCCGCGCGGCCTGCAGCCGCAGCGCGGCCTGTTCCTGATCCGCCATTCTCCAAGTCCCCTCGGTACTCGACTTCCGCACACGCCGGCGCCCGGCGAGGCACCTTATCCATCCCGAAATCGATTAACAGCCCGTGTCCCGTTGGGAAACAGGGAGCGTGCGAGTCGTTCGACAGTGCGTAGGTTTTATGACAGTCTGGGGTGTTCGAGGCGGTCTTTCGCATTGCGGACGGGCGTCTTGGAAGGGAAACGGATCGAAAGGAGCGACTATGTCCTTGGACGTGCATCTTGCGACGTTGGAACAGAGACATTCGGCACTGGAAACCGAGATCGAATCGGCGAGGGCCAAGCCCGCGATGAGCGATGCGGAGATCCGCGAACTGAAGCGACGCAAGCTTCAGCTGAAAGACGAAATGGAGCGTTTGCGTAAGCACTGACCCCTTTTTCGCGATCTCCCCGGACGCGGTGCCCGCCGCGCCCGGGATGTAGAGGTTTTCGATGGTGACGGCGCCGAGGCGTTACCAGCCCTCAGACGACCGTCAGGACGACGTCGATGTTGCCGCGCGTGGCGTTCGAATAGGGGCAGACCTCGTGTGCCTTCGCGACGAGCGCCTCGGCCTCCGCCCTCTCGACGCCGGGCAACTCGATCGCGAGCGCGATCTCCAGACCGAATCCGCCTTCCGAGCGGGGTCCGATGCCGACCGTCGAATGAACGCTCGCATCGTTCGGAACCTTGGGTCCGCCCTGCGCGGCGACGAACTTCATGGCGCCGAGGAAGCACGCCGCGTAGCCCGTAGCGAACAGCTCTTCCGGATTGTTGCCCTCGCCGCCGGCCCCGCCGAGTTCCTTCGGCGTCGTGAGCTTCACGTCGAGATTGCCGCTGTCTGTGCCGGCGCGGCCGTCACGTCCGCCGGTGGCCTTGGCGGAGGTCTTGTAGAGAACGTTGGTCGGCATGGGATGTCCTTTCAAGTGACGAGGATTATAAATCGCAAGCGATTATATCGCATGCGATAAAATAAAGCGGTCGTCGGTCCTGTCAACCGCCGCCCGGGCCCATTGGGGACACCATCTCCTCGGCGTTCCACGAAGAGCCTCCTCAACCCACCATTTTGCGCAGAACATACTTCTGGATCTTGCCGGTCGAGGTTTTCGGCACCTCGGCAAAGACGATCTCCTTCGGGCACTTGAAACGCGCGAGATGTGCTCGGCAGTGCTCCAGCAACTCTTCCGCGCTCGCCGTCCGGCCAGGCTTCAGCTCGACGAAGGCGATCGGCGTCTCGCCCCATTTCTCGTCGGGCTTGGCGACGACGGCGGCCGTCTGGACCGCGGGATGCTGGTAGAGCGCGTTCTCGACCTCGATCGAGGAGATGTTCTCGCCGCCCGAGATGATGATGTCCTTCGCCCGGTCCTTCAGCTCGATGTATCCGTCCTCGTGGAGTACGCCGAGATCGCCGGAATGGAACCAGCCGCCGCGGAAAGCTTCCGCGGTCGCCTCCAGGTTCTTAAGATAGCCGCGCATCACGATGTTGCCGCGGAACATGACCTCGCCAATGGTCTCGCCGTCGGCCGGAACTGTTACCATCGTCTGCGGGTCCATCACGGTGAGGTCTTCGAGCGCGGTGTATCGAACGCCCTGCCGCGCCTTCTGCGCCGCCTGCTCGGGACCGGTGAGCGCGTTCCATGCCTCCTTCCACTCGTTGACGACCGCCGGTCCGTAGGTCTCCGTCAGTCCGTAGAGGTGCGTGACCTCGAAGCCGGCTTGCCTCATTCCGGCAAGCACCGCCTGCGGCGGCGGGGCGGCCGCCGTGTTGAAGGTGACGGTCTGGTCGAACGGCCGCTTCTCCTCTTCCTTGGCGTTGACGAGGAGCGACATGACGATCGGCGCGCCGCAGAGATGGGTGACGCCATGGTCGGCGATCGCGTCGTACATCGCCCTCGGCCGGACCCAGCGCAGGCAGACATGCGTCCCGGCTTGGACGGCGAGCGTCCAGGGGAAGCACCAGCCGTTGCTGTGGAACATC
>JACMIV010000262.1 GCA_014380965.1 Rhizobiaceae bacterium
CCCCTGCACCGCGACGCTCTTGGCATGAAGGCCGGCGACGGTCGTCGCCGTCTCGTCCTTCTCGGCGAGGATCGCCTGGATCTGGCGGAGCGCGACGCCGCGCCGATCCGGCCAGAACAGAATACGCTCCAGCCGGTTGTCCTCCATGATCGGCCCGAAGCGGACATATTCGACGCGCGAGAACGCCTGCACCAGCGCTGCGAAATCCTTCCGCGCTTCGTGAAGCGACTCGCTTCCGGGGCTTGCGCAAAGGTCGTGTTGTCCTTCCGCCATGCGTCGGCCGGCGTCCGCAAAGGCTGCATAGGACGGGAGCACGTAGCCGTCGACGGCATTACTGACGACATCCGCCCTCGTCACCTCCGCCTCGCCCGCGGCCTTGGCTGGAGCGGGGAAGAAGATAAGGAAAGCTGCCAGCGACGCGGAACGCAAAGCTGCGACAAGGCACGCGAACGAGTGGGTCATAGCGACTCCAGGAAGGCGATGAGGGAGGCGCGGTCGGCGGCGTTGAGCACTGCAAAGGCGTCGCGCGCGCCTTGCGCTTCGCCTCCGTGCCAGAGGATCGCCTCCGTCAGGTTTCGCGCGCGGCCGTCGTGCAGGAGAAACGTGTGCCCGTTTACCGTTTCCGTCAACCCGACGCCCCAAAGCGGCGGAGTGCGCCACTCCGTGCCGTTGGCGTCGCCGTTGACGGCACCGTCGGCAAGGCCCTCGCCCATGTCGTGCAGGAGAAAATCCGAATAGGGCCAGATGAGTTGGAAGCGCTGGGCCTCGTCGAGCGCGTCGCGGCTCGTGACGAACTTCGGACGGTGGCAGGATGCGCAGCCGCTCGCATAGAACAGCGACTTGCCGAGCAGAACCGCGGGATCACCGACATCGCGGCGAGCCGGGACGGCAAGGTTGCGCGAGTAGAAGCTGACGAGATCGAGGATGGGGTCCGGCGCCTCCACATCGCCGAGGCGAGGCTGGACGCCGGACGGTGCATCCCGGCAGAGGCTCTGCGCGATCGAGCATTCACCGAAGGAATCGGTGACGAGCGGCGTCGAGATGCCGATGTCGCCGGCAAAGGCCTCCGCCGACTGCACCTTGATCGAAGACGCGCTCGCCTTCCAGCCGAAGCGGCCGAGCACGATGCCGCCGGTTTCGGGATCCCGCACGAGGCTCGGTTTGCCGGAAACGCCGTCGCCGTTTGCGTCTTGAGGATCGGCCGCGGCCAGGATGTCTTCCGGTGCGATCGCCTCGACGAGGCCGAGCCCGATCATCGGCGGGGCCACGCGGGGGGAAAGGATCGCATCCGGCGCCATCGGGCCGTAGCGCAGATCCGTCGCCGAATAGGTGGGGTGACGAAGGCTCACCACCGTCCCGTCACCCAGCGTGATCGGGCGCTCCTCGTAGGCGATCTTCATCTGCCCTTCGGGCTCGAGGCCTGGAACCGCGAAGTTCTGCAATTGCCCGCCATAGGTCGGCTCGGGAATGCGCAGCATGCTGCGGTCGGCGAGCGCGGATCGTTCCGCATCGGTCTTCGGCGGCACCGACAGACGCAGGAACATCGACACGCCGGGCTCGCCGGCTTCCGGCGGGCGGCCGCGTCCGTCCTTCAGATGGCAGCTCTGGCAGGAACGTGCGTTGAAGAGGGGTCCGAGCCCGTCTGAAGCTTCAGTAGAGGCGGGGGAGGAGACCCAGAACTTGCGAAACAGCGCGTTGCCGAGCTTGAAGGAGTCCTCGGCTTCGAAGCTCTGGTTGGCCGCGACATGGCTGAACGCGTCGCGATTGACGATCTTGGTCGACGTGCCCGCCCCACCCTGCATCGTCTCGAAGGATTCGGGTCCCGCGAAGTCGCGAGCGGGCTTCGTCACGGCCGCGACGCGCGCACGATCCTTCTCCGAGAGATCGCTGCGAACCGGAGGCGCTGCCCCGATGACGGCCGCCATGGGAATAAGCGCGCCGGCAGACAGGATGAGGCCGAGGAGAACGATCTTTTGGAACGTCGTCATGGGTCGCCAGGTAGGGATGGTTCGGCGCTCCTTGCCCTCAGCCGACAGGAATAGCGTAGACGCGAGCGCAATTGATCTGCGAAAGCAAGCAGTGGGGTGGCGCCTTTGTCGCACCACCCCCACGCGTTTCACCCAAACCTGGCTGTCCTACTGGAAGACGGCGTCGGCATTGTCGAGGCTGTCGGAGCCCTCGATGGTGACGTTCTGGATAGCGAGGGCGGCCACGGCGCGCTCGATGCTGCGGGTCTGGGCGATCAGCCCGTCGATTGCAGTTTGGACGCGTGCGTTGCCCGCCGCATTGCCTTCGCCGATCTGCTGGTCGTAGGCCTCGCCGCCTTCCGCTGCCGCGGCAATCGCTTGCATCGCCGTCACGGTCGCATCGAGTTTGGCCGTCAGCTCCGTATCGACCTCCGGCGCCTTGGTAGCGACGAGATCGGAGACGGACGGGCCTTCCACGACCGAGCCGTCCATGCGGGCGTAGCGGCCGGCATAGACGTTGCGGATGCCGACCGCGTCGTAGAGATGTGAAACATGCGTGTTGTCGGAGAAGCAGTCGTGCTCCTCCTCCGGATCGTGCAGGAGGAGCCCGAGCTTCATCCGTTCGCCCGCGAGCTCGCCGTAGGAAAGCGAGCCCATGCCGGTCAGCACCGCCGAAATACCGGCGGCGGGATCGTCGAGGAGCGCTTTGCGGGCGGCACCGTCCGCCGTCCAGTTTGTCACCATTTCCTCCAGATCGGCGACGAGGAGGTCGCTTGCGGCCGTCAGGAAGGCGCCGCGGCGTTCGCAAGGGTCGTTGGTGCAGGCGGTCGTGGAGAAGTCGGTCGCCTTGCGGTCGCCGGCGCCCGGCCCGGTTCCGTTGGCGTCCTGGCCCCAGAGCAGGAACTCGATCGCGTGGTATCCGGTCGCCACGTTCGACTCGACGCCGCCGGCCTCCTGAAGCTTGTCCCGGAGAAGGGCCGGTGTGATCGAGGTCGCGTCGACGCTCTCGCCGCCGATCTCGATCTTCGGGTTGGCGACGATGTTGGCGACGTAGAAGGCGTTTGAATCGGATTCCGTCCCATAAGGCGGCGCGACGTAGTCGATGAGACCCTCGTCGAGCGGCCAGGCGTTCACGCGGCCCTCCCAATCGTCGACGATTGGATTGCCGAAGCGAAAGGCCTCGGTCTGCTGGTAGGGAATGCGCGCCGCCTTCCAGGCCGTCCGCGCCGCCTCCAAGGTTTCGTCCGAAGCGTCCGCGACGAGGGCTTCGACGGCGGCATCAAGGGCTCTGGCAGTGGCAAGCGAGTCCTCGTAGGTCGCCAGCGCGATATCGGAATAGGTGGCAAGAACCGCCGCCTCGCTGAGGGAACTCGCGGCCGACGCGTCTTGAGCGAGTGCTGCCCCTGAGCAGAAACCGGAGGCGAGGGGGAGAAGAAGAGCGAGCGGCAGGAGATGGGCAAGACGTTGCGGACGGTGGGTCATTCGTTCTCCATCAGAGCCTGGGCTCTGCCCTTTTCGAAGTGGGATCGCTCTTCGCTGCGGCAAGCATCCGGCTGGATGCGACGCCGACCGGACGCTCGTCCATGGATGAACGGCTATGATTGTTGATCGGCGTTGTCAACAATCGAATACTGTCTTTAGAATCGCTCTATATTGGTCGCCTATTTCCGCTCGACCCAATTGCGAAACAAGCGAGTAGAGCCACAGCCATTTCGACTGAACGTCGGGCAACTCTGCAGGATCGTGTTGCAGCGTCGGCTTATCGGAACTCGACGAAGTATCCGAGCGCGGCGAGGGCGACTCCCAGAAGTGCCGCCGTCACCACAGCACTCTGCAGCGGCTTCGAATAGATCCCGGGAGGAGCTTCCTCCGCAGCGGCACCTTCAGCGCCGGATGGGCGTTGCGGCGTCAGCCAGACGGGATAGCGGGAGGTGGTGTCGCGACGATGGATGTCGCCGATGGGCGCAGCCTGATCCGCCTTGCCGGTATCTGGGCTCCCATCCGGGCGACGTTCCGCCCCGTCGACCAGACGGGCGGTTTCGTCGCCCCCCATCAGGATCGTCGGGTCGAGGCCGAAGCCCGGGGGAAGGGGAGGAGGCAAATCCATGGGGTGGAGCGATCTGGCGATGACGTCCGTGGGAAACGTCGAAAATGAGTTTCGGTTCAGGAAGCGTCTTGGGGACAGGCGGGAAGCGGAAGCAGGCCGCCTGTGAACACGCGAAGGGAAGTCGGTAGCCGGGCAAGAATAGCTTCTGGGAGTATGTTCGTCTTTCAACCGATTTTAATATCCCTTCGCCCCGCAGGGCGCCTTTACCTGCCGCAGTGCAGCATCCAATAGAAGGCGAGCGCCGCTTTCCCATCATCCGCCGGCGTTCATTCTTCCTGCGTCAGTCGAAAGAAGCACCATGCTGAGAACCGATACCGTCCGCCAGATCCTGTCCTGGTACGAAGGCGAAACGCCAGGCCTGAAGGGCAATCTGTCGCGCCTCCTGATGCATGGCCGTCTTGCCGGAACCGGACGCGTCGTGATCCTGCCCGTCGACCAGGGCTTCGAGCATGGGCCGGCCCGCTCATTCGCGCCGAATCCCGCAGCGTACGATCCGCATTATCTCTACGAACTCGCGATCGATTCCGGCGTTTCCGGCTATGCCGCGCCACTCGGCCTTCTCGAACAGGGTGCGGACACCTTCGCCGGCGAAGTGCCGCTGATTCTCAAACTGAACAGCGGCAACTCGCTCGCCTCCGGCTCGAACGACCAGGCGCTGACCGGCACCGTCGAGGATGCGCTGCGCCTTGGCTGCGTCGGCGTCGGCTTCACCATCTATCCCGGCTCGGATTCCGCCTACGACATGATGGAGGAGCTCCGCGAGATCAGCCTGCAGGCGAAGTCGCGCGGCCTGATGACGGTCGTCTGGTCCTATCCGCGCGGCGGCAACGTCTCCAAGGATGGCGAGACCGGCCTCGACATCATCGCCTATGCCGCACACATGGCAGCCCTTCTCGGCGCCACGATCATCAAGGTGAAGCTGCCGACCGGCGTCGTCGATCTCGACGCAGCGAAATCGACCTACGAAAAGAATGCGATCCCGCGGGCGAGCGGCGTCGAGCGCGTCCGCCACATCATGCAGGCGGCCTTCGCCGGCAAGCGTCTCGTCGTCTTCTCCGGCGGCGCGGCCAAGACGCGCGAGGAACTGCTCGACGAAGTCCGCGCCATCCGCGACGGCGGCGGCAACGGCTCGATCATCGGGCGCAATTCCTTCCAGCGTTCCAAGGCCGAGGCTCTCGCGCTTCTTGGCGAGGTGATGGACGTCTACGCCTGATCAAGGCATCGGCGACGGCGGGAGAAGGCGACAAGCCTTTCCCGCCTTCGACGCGCATGTCTTCACGGACTCTGCTATGGTCGCAGCATGACGAACGCGGCTGTCAGACGACCCCCGACTCCCAGCCGCGGCTTCCGCAAGCCGAAGCCGGACGAAGATTCGAAGAGCTCGGTCCGCGTGGGGCGCGGCATCAAGATCGTGCTCGGGCGTCTGGTGCTCGGGGTCGCGCTGCCGCTGGCTTCGATGGCTTGTCAAAGTGCGTCCGCAGCCGAATTGCTGATGTTCCACCAAAAGGCATGCGCGTTCTGCGACGCTTTCAAGCGCGAGATCGCACCGGATTATCCACGCAGTCAGGCGGGGGCGTTGGCGCCTCTGCGCCTCGTCGACATTTGGGAAAGCCGCACCGGCGGCATCGAGGGTCTAGAGCCTGCCGTCTTCACGCCGACCTTCGTCCTCGTCGAGGGAGGCCGCGAGATCGGGCGGATGCTCGGCTATCCCGGCCAGCGCTACTTCTATCCGGAGATCCAGTCGCTGATCGGCCAGCTCGGCGGTCCCGAACCGGCGGCGGAGGCAAGCGGTCTCGATGCCACCGCCTCGTCGGCACCGGCACCGCGATAGCGTACCGCCGACATCTTGTCATCGTCGCGAGAACGGCCGGGCGCGGTTGTCGCGTCCAGCCGTTTGTCCCAGCCCGTCGATCATTCCAGGCTTCGCAGGTGACGTTCAGTTCGCGACTGCAGCGCCTGTCGCATCGAACGTCTTCAGGTAGGCGATGACGTTGGCGATCTCCTCGGGCTTCTTGAGGCCGGCAAAGGCCATCTTTGTCTTCGCGACCACGGCCTTCGGGTTTGCCAGCCAAGCCGTCATCGCCGCTTCGTCCCAAACCGGAACTGCCGCGACATGGGCCGTCATGTCCGGCGAGTACTTGTAGCTCGCATCCGACGCAACGGCGCGGCCTATCACGCCATTGAGCTGCGGCCCGATCTTGTTTTTGGCGCCGGGGCCTACCGCGTGGCAGGCTTGGCACTTGGCGAAGACCTTCTTGCCCGCGGCGGCATCTCCGGCCGATTGGGCCATGGTCGGCGAGGCAAGAGCGATCGCAGCGGCGACGCCGGCGAAGATTGTCGAGAAGCGCATGTTTCCTCCGAGACTTGTTATTCAGTCGTTTGTGGTCCCACCCTCAGACCATATGAGGAGAAAGAGAGGCCTGACAATCCGGCGTCTCGCGCGAAGCGAAGATGCCGCCTCGTTCCGTCACCGCCCTCATTGTCTCGCAGGTCGAGTCGCTGCCGAACATGTCAACTTCGGTATTGAGCCAAGCCTCTGGCCAACTGCGGGGTAACGGCGGCGTGAAACCGTCCGAGAGGCTATAGCCCCTGCCTCCGAACGATATGCTAATCAGCATTGCTTTTCATTGGGTTGCATCTCTATGAAAAAAGTTTTGTCCGCTGCGTCTGCTCAGTTCGTGGCGCCACGGCAACACTTTGATTGTTAACGCTTTTAGCCGCTTGCGCCGAAAGCTGCAAGCAGAGATTATCAATTCCAGACGCGTCGCCGAAGCAACCTGCCGATATGGCCGCACTGCCCGTTCAGACGATATGTCGTCCCCTCGCCATCTGGCGACATCTGGAGCCTCCTCATGAAGCGTTTCGCCCTTCTTCTTTCCGCCGCCACGGCAATCGTTTCCCCGGCTCTCGCCGCAGACGTCATCTACGAAGAGCCGCCGGCACCGATGGCCGAGGTCGTTGCGACCGGCTGGACCGGCTTCTACGTCGGTGTTCAGGCCGGCGGTGCATTCAATCCGAGCGAGCCGGAGAACATCGACCTCAACTTCAACGGGTTCACCGGCGCTCCCGTTTCGGCAGCGTTCGGCAACAACTTTACGTCGGGCTTCGATTCGAGCTTCATCGGAGGTGCTCATGTCGGCTACGATCAGCAATTCGGCCAGTTCGTGGTCGGCGCGGTGATCGACATCAACGCGATGGACATGAACACCAAGACCAGCGCCTTCTCGAACACGCCGGCCTTCTACACGACCGAGCGGAGCCTTGACTACCTTGCGACGGCACGCCTGCGCGCTGGCTACACCGTTGTTCCGACGGCGCTGGCCTACGTCACCGGCGGCCTTGCCTACGGCGAGGTCGAATACGACTTCTTCACCGACTCTCCGGCCGTCACAGGCAACTCGCGTTCGCTGGCGACGGCGCGCGACGCGTCCGTCGATAGCGATGAGGACGACTTCGGTTACACGATCGGCGGCGGCATGGAGGTGATGGTCACTGAGAGCATCTCATTCGGCGCTGAGTATCTCTACACCAATCTCGGTGGGAGTTCCTCGGTCACGCTCGATGGCGGCGTATTCGACGGCGACACCACCAATGGCGGTGCCACAAACGGCAACTCCACCACGTTCGACAACGACGATGACTTCGACTTCCATACGGTGACGGCAAAGCTGTCCTATCGGTTCAACTGAGCTGAAAACTTCGCACTCTTCGTAAGTCTGACAACATTTCGTGACCCGCCGGACCCAGCGTCCGGCGGGTTTTTTAATTCAAAATCAACGATCCAGGTTTACGCAAGCTTCATCAACATCGCCAAGCCGAACTGCCTTTGTGACCGATCGGCAACAGTGGCGACGTGAGATAAGGCAGCCATAGCAACGCTTTCCTTCGAACGACATTTGGCCACACGACGGGTTCAAATCGCCCCGGTCTGAAGTGTCGAGCGGTCCGACGAGGGAAATGCCGGTCGACGAACAGTCGCTAGTCGCGACACACTTGGAGTATCAGTACATGAAACGTTTTGCCCTGCTTCTCGCTTCCGCAGCTTTCGCGACCCCGGCGCTCGCCGCCGACGTGATCTATGAAGAGCCGCCGGCACCGTCGGCCGTCGTCGAGATGGCTCCCGAATACAACTGGTCGGGCTTCTACGTCGGCGGTCAGGCCGGCGTCGCCTTCAACCGCGACTCGGGCGCCTTCTCCTCCGACAACTCTTCCTTCGTCGGCGGCAATGATGACGACGAGACCGGCTTCATCGGCGGCGCCCATGTGGGCTACGATCAGCAGATCGGCGGCAATTTCCTGATCGGCGCGGTCGCCGACCTCAACTACATCGACGCCCAGTCGAACACGTCCTACACGCTGCCGGACAATCTCGGCGGCACTCAGACCTTCGGCGCCGAGCAGGACATCAACTTCGTCGGCACCGTTCGCGCGAAGGCCGGCGTGACCATGGACCGCTTCGCCCTCTACGCCACGGGCGGTCTCGCCTATGCCGACATCGAGAACAAGGCCAGCGGCGACAGCACCTATATCGACGCCGCCGGCAACGGCTTCAACGTCGATGCGCAGGCGGATAACGACGACATCGGCTACGCCGTCGGTGCCGGCTTCGACGTTCTCGCCACGCAGAATGTCTCGTTCGGCCTCGAGTATCTCTACACCGATCTCGGCACGAGCTCGGTCGATGTCGATTTCACGCCCGCCAACGGCGGCGCAGGGACCGAGTTCTCGACGAGCTCGGACACCGATCTCGACTATCACTCCGTGATGGCCAAGGCGTCCTACCGCTTCAACTAAGTGGCTTTTGCCGGTGGCTTGGTCCGCCTGCGCAAAACGCGAAAGACAAAGTCCGCCGGATCGATCTCGATCCGGCGGACTTTTTTCGTGGGCCTGGAAGCCTGTCGTCTAATGTCTTCAGAGCGGCGCCAACCCGAGATCGGCGCGTCGAGGCAGATCGGCACCGCGGCGGCTGCAGGTGACAGCGGCAGCCTTGATCGCGAAGTCGAGAACGTCTGTCAGCTCGGCGGACGTGAATGCATTCAGCGCCTTGCGCGAAAGCGAGTGGGTTTCCTTCAGCCTGGCGAGCGTCGCCGCCTGGAACGTGTCGCCGGCACCCACCGTGTCGACCACCGCGACCGTGCGGCCGGGAACGGAGACGGCGGCACCCGAGGCGGAAAGGCCGATCGCGCCATTGGGTCCGAGCGTGACGACGGCAAGCGCAGCGCCCGCTGCCACCCAGTCGCCCGCCACGGTTTCCGGTGACCGGCCGGGATAGAGCTGCTCGAGATCCTCGTCGCTCGCCTTCACGAGCGCTGCGCGCGGCACCATCTCTGCGACCTTGGCACGCCAGAGGTCGAGATCGGGCTCGATCGAGGCGCGGATGTTCGGGTCGTAGGAGATGAAGCGCCGGTCCTTTTCCCGATCGATCAGGCGGACGAGCGCCGAAGCGGTCGGCTCCGTCACGGTGGAGTAGGACGCGACGTGGATCGCCTCGATCGCTTCCAAGTCGTCGGGCACGTCTCCCGGCTCGACGGACCGATCGGCCGTGCCGTCGATATAGAAGGAGTAGGCGGCCGAGCCCGACTTCGACAGCGAGACGATGGCGAGCGTCGTGTTGCGATCGGTCGGCACGAGAAAGCGCTGGTCGATGCCCTCCCGCTCCATGAAGGCTCGGATGCGCTGGCCGAAGAGGTCTGTCGAGACCTTCGTGAAAAAGCCGGTGCGGTGCCCAAGGCGCGAGAGACCGAGAGCGACGTTCAACGGCGAGCCGCCGACGACGGCGTTCAGGCTGAGACGCGAGACGTCCTCGCCCGGCTCGGCGAACACGTCGAACAAGGCGTCGCCGCAGCTCAGAAACATGGCCGGTCCTTCCGTCTTCGACATGCCCCCGCGCTAGCAGGAAATCCGGGCGGCGCAAACAGACGAGACGCGTCGATCCCGATTTTCAGATGTCGCGAGCCAGGAGCGAGAACGTGCCGAAGGCCGGAATCGTGACGGCAAGCCGCAATGGGTCGATGCCGGCGACGAGGCCGAGCAGATTCACCTCGAGCCCGGACGAGAGGCCCGCGGTGATCCCGGCATAGCCGAAGAGCGAAAGCCGGACGTCGCGGCGATCCGAATCGAAAGCGGCGAGACTGCCGTCCGAGGGGTAGTCGCGGCCGACCGCCATCGGCGACAGGCTCGCGGCGATGCCGGGAACGTGGCGCAGGACATGAGCGACGAACGTATTGGAGTTCGGCCCGGGAAAGATCCGGTAGCCGCCGCGCCCGCCATAGGGGTAGTCGGCGATGGCGCTTCG
>JACMIV010000263.1 GCA_014380965.1 Rhizobiaceae bacterium
CCTCGCGGCCGGCACTGCCGGTGCCTTCGCACAGGAGCCGGTCACCGTCGGCGGCGCCCCGATGTATGCCGACAAGACGATCGCCGAGAACGCCCCGAACGCATCGAACCTCACGACGCTCGTTGCTGCCGTGAAGGCCGCCGGCCTCGTCGAGACGCTCGGCACCGCCGGCCCGTTCACCGTGTTCGCACCGGACAACGCCGCCTTCGAGAAGCTCCCGGCCGGCACCGTCGATACGCTGGTCAAGCCCGAGAGCAAGGAAATGCTCACCAAGATCCTGACCTATCATGTGGTCCCGGCGGCAGCGACCTCGGAAGCCGCGATGCAGATGATCAAGGACGACGGCGGCAAGCACACCGTGAAGACCGTCGAGGGCGAGGAACTGACGCTCGCCATGGACGGCGACAAGCTGACCGTGACCGATGCCAACGGCGGCGTCGCGACCGTCACGCAGGCCGATGTCATGCAGTCGAACGGCGTCGTCCACGTCATCGACACCGTCCTGATGCCGAAGTCCTGATGATGCGGACCCTGCCGCGGCGCCAGCGCCTGCGGTAGGGTCTCGTGCAACGAGGGGCGCCTGCCGTGATCGCGACGCGAGAGAGTGGAAGGTGCCCCTCGTCTACCGTGTTCGTCCCTACAACTTCGACATGGCTGTAACGCATCGACCCGTTCCACCGTCTGACCCCGAACACGCTTCCTTGGAGGATGACATGCAGCGTCGACAGTTTCTTCTGACGGGTGCCGTCATGGCGGGCAGTGCCATCGCGGTTGCCATGTCCTTTGGCCGGAAGGCGGAAAGCGCGGAAGGTCGTTTCAAGGTGGCGATGACGGACGAGGAATGGCGCGCCAAGCTGACGCCCGACCAGTTTGCGGTCCTGCGCCAGGAAGGCACAGAGCGGCCTTTCTCCAGCCAGTTGAACGACAACAAGAAGCCCGGCCTCTACGCCTGCGCCGGCTGCGACACGCCGACCTATACCTCCGAGACCAAGTTCGATTCCGGCACGGGATGGCCGAGCTTTTGGGCAGCGATGGAAGGCGCGGTCGGCACGTCCACCGACTACAAGCTGATCTATCCCCGCACCGAGGTCCATTGTGCGACTTGCGGCGGTCATCTCGGCCACATCTTCGACGACGGCCCGGCCCCGACGGGCAAGCGCCATTGCCTCAACGGCGTCGCGTTGAACTTCAGGGACGCGCCGAAGGCGAGCTGACCCCTGCGGACGCCATGGATGAGGGTCGTTCCAATGGGTCCTTCCCTCATCAATTGTTTACCGGACGGGCGGAACATCATCGTGTGGGCCGCCCGTTTTCGCGTCCGGTACGGGTGAGCATGAAACATTGAACTTCGCATGGGTCGGCGCCATATGCAGGAGGCAAGAAAGGAAGACGCCGCTTCATGGGTCTTCCAAAAAGTCGCTTGGAACAAGGACTTGGCCTCATGAGCCGGATGACACCGTTTTCCAGCCCGCTGCTTCTCGGCTTCGACAGCGTGGAAAAGACGCTGGAGCGGATCGGCAAGGGAGGCGAGGGTTATCCTCCCTACAACATCGAACGCATCCGCGACGACGCGCCGGGCGGGGAGGCAGGCTCCTACTTCCTTCGCATTACGCTCGCCGTCGCCGGTTTTCGGCCAGAGGAGCTTGAGGTGACGACGGAGGAGAACCAGTTGACCGTCCGCGGCCGTCAGACCGAGGATAGAGACAGGGAATATCTCCACCGCGGCATCGCCGCGCGCCAGTTCCAGAAATGCTTCCTCTTTGCCGACGGGATGAAGATCCTTGGTGCGCAGTTGAAGACCGGCCTGCTTCTCATCGATCTTGCCAAGCCTGAGCCCGAGCGGGTGGTTAAACGGATCGAGATCGCCGTGGTGGATTGAGGCGCTTTGCCTCCCGACCCACACCAGACACGCGTTTGCCTATCAAGGAGACGACCTCATGAACCCTGCCACACCCGATCGGATCACCGAGATCGACCTCGCCGCCATCGGAGAGGGCCACGTTGCCTATCTCCGCCGCATGTCCTCCGACGATATTCGGGCCAAGTTCCCCTCTGCGCAGTCGATTCGCCCCGGGCTTAACCTCTGGGCGCTGTTTGCTGCCGACGGCACGCCGCTCGCCGTTTCCGACGACCGCGGCAGCATTCTCGCCAGCGCCACCGAAAACTCGCTGACGACGGTTAGCACTCACTAACCGTGGAACGCCGGGGCAACTGAATTTGATTCAGTGAGATCAAGCCGACCTCGGCATCAAGCCGCGAAAGGCGGCGTTGTGTCCGTCATCAGCGCGTAGAGCGTTTCGACGTCATGCGAAGCGCGCAGTCGGCCGACCGTCTCGGGGTTGCGCAGGAGTCGGGCGATTTTCGAGAGCGCCTTCAGATGTTCGGCGCCTGCGCCCTCGGGGGCAAGCAGCAGGAAGACGAGATCGACCGGCTGATCGTCGAGGGCGTCGAACTCGACCGGCCGATGCAACCGACCGAAGACCCCGACCAAACGACCGAGGCGCTCCAGTTTCCCATGCGGGATAGCGATGCCATTGCCGACGCCGGTAGAGCCGAGTCTCTCACGCTGGACGATCGTCTCGAAGATGTCTCTCTCGGCAAGGCCGGTTCGCTCTGCCGCCTTTTCCGCAAGCTCCTGCAGAACCTGCTTCTTCGACGTCGCCTTGAGGACGGGCAGAATCGCGTCCGGCTCGATCAGATCGCCGAGATCCATCGAGGCACCTTTGGGATTGGGATTGGGTGTCATGAGGACCGAAGATCCATATCCGTGAGAGCAGTGTTCCGGACGCAGAGGCTGAGTCCTCGGCATCCGGAAGAAAGCCTGATGTCAGGCGTCCGTCTTGTAGGTCGACGGATCGACCCAGCCGAAATTGCCGTCGGTGCGGCGGTAGACGATGTTGACCTCGCCGCTGCCGGCATTGCGGAACACGACCAGCGGGCTGTCGCGGCGGTCGAGCTCCATCACCGCATGAGCGACGCTCATGGTCCCGACCGTAAGCGAGGTTTCCGCGACGATGGCCGGAGCGTAGTCTTCGGCAAGCTCCTCCATTTCGTCTTCGTCCGGACTTGGCGCGGCCATGACGGTGTAGGCGACGTCGCGCTGCGAACCGTTCGACCCTGCGTGATGGTCCTTCAGGCGACGCTTGTAGCGGCGCAGGCGCTTTTCGATGCGCTCTGCAGCTTCCGCGAACGATGTTTCCGGCTCGTGGGCGCTGCCGGCCGCCTGAAAGACGACGCCGGTGTCGAGGTGAAGCATGCAATCGGTGGAGAACCGCGCGCCGTCCTTCGACACGACGACCGTGCCGCTGAAGTTGCCGTCGTAATATTTGCCGACCGACTGGTCGAGACGCTGCGTGATTTTCGTGCGGAACGCCTCGCCGACGTCCATATGCTTGCCGGAAACCCGAACACTCATGCGATGAAGCTCCCTCGGACAATGCGCCCACCGAAAATCGGTCCGCGCGTCCTCTGCTTGATACACCCGCCGGACAAATCCGGCCGGTCTTTTCGCGGAGCCCCGCGATTTTCGGGCCCACCGCAGCCGCGTGCGTCTCGCTGGCCGTGCCGGTCTTCGCCGGGTGGGGCCTTCTAAAAACATGCGACCGCAGTGTCAACGCGAAGGGCTGTCTTCCGTATCCGTCGAAACAAAGCGTGACCGCCGTTTTTTCTTCAGTCGAGAGTGTAGCTGACCGCGTCAGGCCACCGCAAACGCAGGTGGTTTTCGACCGTCGGCTCAGCAGGCGATGCGGCGGGCGTTCATCTCGCGCCGCCGCTGGATGGAAGAGGGAATGCCGAGCGCTTCTCGATATTTCGCAACGGTCCGGCGCGCGAGATCGACGCCTTCGCCCGAGAGCGTCTCGGCGATGTCGTCGTCGGAAAGGACCGCGCCGACGCTTTCAGCGTCGATCATCGCCTTGATGCGGTGCTTCACGCTCTCGGCGGAATGAGCATCTCCGCCCATCGAGGAAGCGATGGCGACGGTGAAGAAGAACTTCAGCTCGAACGTGCCGCGAGGCGTCGCCATGTACTTGTTGGCCGTGACGCGGCTGATCGTGGATTCGTGCATCCCGACGGCCTCCGCGACCGACATCAGCGTCATCGGCCTCAGGCCGGAAATTCCCTGCGCGAGGAAGGCGTCCTGGCGGCGGACGATCTCGGCCGCGACCTTGAGGATGGTGCGCGCCCGCTGGTCGAGCGAGCGCACCAGCCAGTTCGCCGAGGCGTGGCAGTCCGAGATGAAGGCTTGTTCCTCGCGGTCGAGGCGGCCCGTCGCGATGCGTTTGACGTAGTCGGTGTGTATGAGCACCCGCGGCAGGGCGGCAGGGTTCAGCTCGATGCGCCATCCGCCGTCTGAGGCCTTCTCGACGACGACGTCCGGTACGACGACGTCGGCGGGAGAGCATTCGAAGCCGTGGCCGGGTTTCGGGTCGAGCCGGCGGATTTCGGAGAGGATGTCCATGAGGCCGTTCTCGTCTTCGCCGGTCAGCCGGCGGAGCGCCGCGAAATCCCGGCGGGCGAGAAGGTCGAGATGGCGAAGCACCGTTTCCATCACGGGATCGAGCCGGCCCTGACGGCGAAGCTGGAGGCCAAGGCAATCGGCAAGGTCCGACGCGAAGAGCCCCGCGGGCTCGACGGCATTCTTCAGGCGGTCGAGAATGGCGGCGACGTGGTCTGCGTCCAGCCCGAGAAGCGCTGCGATATCGGCGGGCGCCGCCCTCAGATATCCGGCCTCGTCGAGATGCTCGACGAGTATGTCGCCGACCTTGCGCTCCAGCGGGTCGTTCAGCGCTTCGCGCACCTCGGCACCCGCGTGGGCGGAGAGGGACGGCCGGGTTTCGGCGAGCTGCTCGATGAAGGATTCGCCACTCTGCCCGTCCTGCTGCCCGGATCCGCCGCTGCCGCTTAATGCAGAGAGGCTGGAGCGCTCGTCGGATCGGTCGGCGGAGGCGCCTTGAGCGGTCTCGAAACCGTCGGCGAAGGCCGCCTCGTCGCTGCGAAGGCCGGATAGCGGAAGTTCGATCGCCTCCGCGAACCCGGATAGGGCATCATGAGCGCCGACGCCTGCCTCGCCCTGCGCGACGAGGTCGAAGTCGGTTTGGAGAACGTCTCCTTCTGTCTCCTTGCTGCCCGTCTCGCCCCGGTCGTCGTCGCGGCCGTGTCCTGCCTCTCCCCCAATAGCGGTCTCGCCCGGCCGCTCGTAGGGCGTCTCGGTCGGCTCGAGCAGCGGGTTCTTCTCCATTTCCGCATCGATGAAGGATTGCAGTTCGAGATGCGAGAACTGGAGGAGCCGGATCGATTGAAGAAGCTGCGGCGTCATGACCAGCGACTGGCTCTGACGCATCTGGAGCTTGGCCGAGAGCATCGATTTTTACGCCTTGCGAACAGATCCCGGAAAGGACGCCCTGCCAAAACCCACCGGCAGGACCGCCCTATCAAAGCTGGTCCGCATCTTGCTTGTCAATGCGCCGCCCCAGCATCTGCCCAAAAATTCGGCAGGGACCCGAGGCTTCGCTTCAGAAGGTAAATTGGTCGCCGAGATAGAATCGGCGGACGTCTACATTCTCCACAATGTCCTGCGGCAGGCCGTGCGTCAGGACCGCCCCGGCATGCATGATATAGGCTCGATCGATGAGCCCCAGCGTCTCACGGACGTTGTGATCAGTGATCAGAACACCGATCCCGCGCTGCGTCAAATGCCGAACGAGACCCTGGATGTCGGAGACTGCGATCGGGTCGACGCCGGCGAAAGGCTCGTCGAGGAGCATGAAGGTCGGTCGCGAGGCGAGCGCGCGCGCAATCTCGCACCGACGCCGCTCGCCGCCGGACAGCGCTGTCGCCGGCGACTTGCGAAGATGCGCGATATTGAACTCCTCGAGGAGGGCCGTCAGCTGGTCTTCGCGGGCGGCTTTGTTCTTCTCGACCACTTCGAGCACCGCGCGGATGTTGTCCTCGACCGACAGGCCGCGGAAGATCGATGCCTCCTGCGGCAGGTAGCCGATCCCGAGCCGGGCGCGTCGGTACATCGGGACCTGCGTGATGTCGTGGCCGTCGAGTTCGATCCGTCCGCCATCGACCGGGACAAGCCCGGTGATCATGTAGAAGCAGGTCGTCTTGC
>JACMIV010000264.1 GCA_014380965.1 Rhizobiaceae bacterium
AGGAACAGGCCCGGCAGAAGGGGTTGTCCGATAAGTTCGAGAAGATCCTCGTGCCGACCGAGAAGGTCGTGGAGGTTCGCCGCGGGCGGAAGGTCGATGCCGAGCGCAAGTTCTTTCCGGGTTACGTTCTCGTCAAGGCCGAGCTGACGGACGCGGTTTTCTCGATGATCAAGAATACGCCGAAGGTCACCGGGTTCCTTGGTCCCGACAACAGGCCAGTGCCGATCTCGGAAAGCGAGGCGAACCAGATCCTGATGCAGGTACAGGACGGGGTCGATCGTCCGAAGCCGACGATCTCGTTCGACATCGGCGAGAACATCCGCGTCTCCGACGGTCCCTTCGCGTCGTTCAACGGCGTGGTTCAGGAGGTCGACCAGGAGCGGGCTCGGCTCAAGGTGGAAGTCTCGATCTTCGGGCGTGCGACGCCGGTCGATCTCGAATTCGGTCAGGTCGAAAAGGTCTGATCGTCGCCCGGGCCGCTCGTCGCGGTTCGGCAGGGTGCTTCTATGGAAGCGCCGATCCCCCGTGCGGGAGGCAATATCCGGTTCAGCCGACCGGACGAGCCGCACCGCGCACCTGCGAACAGTGTCGCCTCGGCGACCGTAGCCTCCAGAGCCATAGCATGGCGACGTGGCACAGAGATGAAGGCAGAGACGTATGGCTAAAAAGATTGCAGGCCAGCTGAAGCTTCAGGTCAAGGCGGCCTCGGCGACCCCGTCGCCGCCGATCGGCCCGGCGCTGGGTCAGCGCGGCATCAACATCATGGAGTTCTGCAAGGCGTTCAATGCGCAGACCCAGGAGATGGAGAAGGGGTCCCCTGTTCCGGTCGTGATCACCTATTACGTCGACAAGTCCTTCACCTTCGTCATGAAGACGGCTCCCGTGAGCTATTTTCTGAAGAAGGCGGCGGGCCTTTCCAGCGGCTCCAAGGAGCCCGGCAAGACCGTCGCCGGCAAGGTCACGCGGGCTCAGGTGCGCGAGATCGCAGAGGCCAAGCTCAAAGACCTCAACGCGAACGACGTCGATGCGGCGATGCTCATGATCGAGGGCTCCGCCCGCTCGATGGGCCTGGAAGTGGTGGCTTAAGAACATGGCAAAAGCTGGCAAGCGCATCACCAACGCCCGCGAAGGCATCGACCGCGAAAAGGTCTACGGGCTTTCAGAGGCGATCAAGCTTCTCAAGGACAAGGCCTCGGCCAAGTTCGACGAGACGATCGAGGTCGCGATGAACCTTGGCGTCGATCCACGCCACGCCGACCAGATGGTCCGCGGCGTCGTCAACCTGCCGAACGGCACGGGCCGCACGGTCCGAGTCGCCGTCTTCGCGCGCGGCGCGAAGGCGGACGAGGCACGCGCAGCGGGCGCCGACATCGTCGGTGCCGAAGACCTCGTCGAGCAGGTCCAGGGCGGCACGATCGACTTCGATCGCGCCATCGCGACGCCCGACATGATGGCTCTCGTCGGTCGTCTCGGCAAGGTGCTGGGTCCCCGCGGCCTGATGCCAAACCCGCGCGTCGGCACCGTGACGCCGGACGTCGCCGCTGCGGTCAAGGCGTCGAAGGGCGGCGCCGTCGAGTTCCGCGTCGAGAAGGCCGGCATCGTCCATGCCGGCGTCGGTAAGGTTTCCTTCGAGATCGACGCTCTCGCGCAGAACATCCGCGCTTTCGCGGATGCGGTGCAGAAGGCCAAGCCTTCAGGCGCGAAAGGCAACTACGTCCAGCGCGTGTCGCTGACGTCGACGATGGGCCCGGGGCTAAAGGTCGAGATCGCCTCGCTCCAGGCCTCCTCCGCCTGATCGAAGGGCGGCCCGCCTCGCAAAGGGGAGCCTCGGTCGCCGTTTCACATTTCGCTTGGCGGGTGCACTTCATCCGTCGGCCAGACAAATGTTCCGGGGCCAAGGCGCCGGCGCGACGGGCGACCGAAAGGTTTCCCGGGGAGGGCCGCAGGGTCTTCCTGGAGGAGGTCGAAGGACTTCTTCCGACCTGTCCGAGACTGCTGGCGACCCGAGGGGCTCAACCTCCGACGGTCTTAATCGAGACAGCCCGCAATAGACGGGGACGTACCGAATTTTCCCGGGCCATGCCCGGATTTTGGGTCGAACCTCCGAATGCCTCGCGACGATCCCGCTTTTTCGGGAGACGCGCGGGGGGACAGGAACCTCGAGCGTCGCGCGGATCATCCGCGCGGCTTTAGGCAAACCGGCGGCCGTTCACGAGAGAAGGGCCGCTCAATTGGAGAGAGTGAGTGGAAAGAGCGGAAAAGCTCGAGTTCGTCACGGAGCTTCACGAGACCTTCAAGGCCTCGGGTGCTGTCGTGGTGGCTCGCTATGCCGGTCTCACTGTCGCGCAGATGAACGACCTTCGGTCGAAGATGCGCGCGCAGGGAGCCACCGTCAAAGTTGCGAAGAACAAGCTCGCCAAGATCGCTCTTCAAGGCACCGACGCCGCGGGTATCGCGGGTCTTTTCGAGGGGCAGACGCTCGTCTGCTATTCGACGGATCCGATCGCGGCGCCGAAGGTCGCCAACGATTACGCCAAGGGGAACGACAAGCTCGTGATCCTCGGTGGATCGATGGGAAAGACCACCCTCGATGCAGACGGCGTGAAGGCTCTGGCCTCGCTGCCGTCGCTCGACGAACTGCGTGGGAAGCTGCTGGGCATGATCCAGACGCCGGCAACCCGTATCGCAGCCGTCGTCGCCGCGCCAGCCGCACAGCTGGCACGCGTGTTCGCGGCCTATGCCAAGAAGGACGAGGCGGCCTGAGGCGTGTTCCTCGCTGCACCTCTATTGTTCGAACCTGAAAGGAATATCCCATGGCGGATCTCGCCAAGATCGTAGAAGACCTGTCGACCCTCACCGTCCTCGAGGCGGCTGAGCTTTCGAAGATGCTCGAAGAGAAGTGGGGCGTCTCGGCCGCCGCTCCGGTCGCGGTCGCCGCTGCCGGCGGTGGCGCACCCGTCGCCGAAGTCGAGGAGAAGACCGAATTCGACGTGATGTTGATGGCTGCCGGCGCGCAGAAGATCAACGTCATCAAGGAAGTCCGCGCGATCACGGGCCTCGGCCTGAAGGAAGCCAAGGACCTTGTCGACGGTGCTCCGAAGCCGGTCAAGGAAGGCGTCAACAAGGACGAAGCCGCCAAGATCAAGGACCAGCTCGAGAAGGCTGGCGCGACGGTCGAAGTCAAGTAGTCGCCGGGGGTGCGCCCCTCGCGTTTGCGATTCAAGAATGGGGGGCGGGACGGCGAAAAGCCGTTCCGCTTTCCGTGCTCCTGAGAAGGGGCAGCGCTTCTTGAGGAAGCGTGGCGTGGCATCGGACCCTCGAACGGTCCGGACATGCCGGTGGCGGGCCGGGATCATGGTGCGGGTGTCCGAACGGCTGGCGGCAGCGGTTCGGAGACTCGGGCCGGCGATCCTCTCCTTGAAGGAGGGAGCCCGAAGGCAAGTCGATGCTCCGGATGGCCCGATGGCTCGGGCGGGACGGAGCCTCCCTCTTTCGAGGAGAGGGACTGTGGTGTTCTAGCGTTTCGGCCGAAGCGGTCGTTTGGCGCAGACGAAATGAAGGAGCGACAATGTCTCAGACGACGACGTTCAGCGGTCGCAGGCGTGTGCGCAAGTTCTTCGGGTCGATCCCCGAGGTTGCCGAAATGCCCAACCTGATCGAGGTCCAGAAGGCGTCCTACGATCAGTTCCTGATGGTCAAGGAGCCCGAAGGCGGGCGTCCGGACGAGGGTCTCCAGTCCGTCTTCAAGTCCGTGTTCCCGATTTCCGACTTCTCGGGCCAGTCGATGCTCGAATTCGTGTCCTACGAGTTCGAAGCGCCGAAGTTCGACGTCGACGAGTGCCGGCAGCGCGACATGACGTTCGCCGCTCCCCTCAAGGTGACGCTGCGCCTCATCGTGTTCGATATCGACGTCGACACGGGCTCCAAGTCCATCAAGGACATCAAGGAGCAGGACGTCTACATGGGCGACATGCCGCTGATGACGTCGAACGGTACGTTCATCGTCAACG
>JACMIV010000035.1 GCA_014380965.1 Rhizobiaceae bacterium
CACCGTTCGAGTTTGCGGGTTCGATCTACGGCTCCACGTTCTTCATGGCGACGGGCTTTCATGGCTTCCACGTTCTGATTGGCACGATTTTCCTCGCCGTCTGCCTGGGCCGCGCTTTGAAAGGGCAGTTCACGCCGCAAAAGCATTTCGGTTTCGAGGCTGCGGCTTGGTACTGGCATTTCGTCGACGTGGTCTGGCTGTTCCTCTTCTTCGCCATCTACGTATGGGGAAGCTGGGGCGGGGTGATTCACGCGGAGTAGCGCTGCATCAGCCGGCATGGGTCGGCGCAGAGAAACGCAAAAGAGGCGGCGCATCCTGCAGCCGCCTTTTTCATTTTCGCAAAGGCTCCACGTGATGCAAGAAGACACGGCATTCGATGCGCCGATCGACCCTGCGGCCATGGCGGCTGAAAGGCGGGGACGGGCGTGATGACGGCGTCTGACGGGTCGGGAGGCTTTGGAGCAGCCGCGGGCGGGCGAGCGCTACCTATCTCGCGCCGACGTTTCTGGGTGGCGGCCGCGGCCAGTCTTGCCGCTTTCGTTATCCTGTGCGGTCTCGGGACCTGGCAGGTCGAGCGGCTCTTCTGGAAGGAAGCGCTGATCCAGCAGATCGAAGAGCGCACACGGTCGAACCCCGTCGATCTCGCCGAGATCGAACGCCGTTTCGCGGCCACCGGCGACGTCGAGTATACTCCGATGCAAGTCCGTGGCCGCTTCCTGCATAAGGGGGAGCGGCATTTCCTCGCGACGTTCGAGGGGGAGGCCGGGTGGTACGTCTACGCGCCTTTGCAGCTTGGCGATGGGCGGAGCCTCTTCGTCAACCGCGGCTTCGTGCCCTATGCCCGTAAGGATTCGTCGACACGGACGGAGGGCCTCGCCGACGGCGAGGTGACGCTCACGGGTCTCGCCCGCAATCCGCTGTCGGAAAAGCCGTCCTCGATGATGCCCGACAACGATACGGTCGATAACGTCTTCTTCTGGAAGAGCATGTCGGAAATGGCGACGGGTCTTCCGCCGGAGACATCCTCCACCCTCCTGCCGTTCTTCTTCGACGCGGGGCCGGGTGCAGCTTCCGGCGGTTATCCCGTCGGCGGCGTCACCGTCGTCGAGCTGCCGAACAGCCATCTTCAATACGCCTTCACCTGGTTTGGGCTCGCCGCTGTGCTTCTCGTGATGTTCGTCCTCAGCGCTCTCCGCTCGCGTCGCACCGTTCCGGATGTGCACCGTGTCGATGCGCCGGCAGAGGCGCCCCGGCGTCCCCCGCAGGGTTGACAGGGGAGCCCGGCATCCCTTCATTCGCGCGGGAGCCGCCTGGCGCATCCGGCGTCGGCCGATCGGCTCCATGGGAATTCCAGCCTTGTCGAACACGAAGCAGACCCTGACCCTTCGCCTTTGCGAGCCGCGCGGTTTCTGCGCCGGCGTCGATCGAGCGATCCAGATCGTCGTCCTGGCGCTGAAGAAATACGGCGCGCCGGTCTATGTCCGCCACGAGATCGTCCACAACCGGTACGTTGTCGAGGGCCTTCGCACCCTTGGAGCGGTCTTCGTGAAGGAGCTGTCGGATGTGCCGGACGACGGGCAGCCGGTCGTCTTCTCGGCTCACGGCGTTCCGAAGTCGGTGCCGGCCGAGGCCGCGCGCCGCGATCTTCTCTATCTCGACGCGACGTGCCCGCTGGTCTCGAAGGTCCACAAGCAGGCGATGCTCCACGTCAAGCGCGGCCGCCACGTCCTCCTCATCGGCCACAGGGGCCATCCGGAGGTGATCGGCACGATGGGGCAGCTCGAGGCAGGGACGGTGACCTTGATCGAAACCGAGGAGGACGTCTCGCGCTACGACCCGGCAGACCCCAAGGCGCTCGGCTTCGTCACGCAGACGACGCTCTCGGTCGACGACACGGCGGGCATCGTCGCAGCGCTGACGGCGAAGTTTCCGGCGATGACGGCGCCGTCCTCCGAATCGATCTGCTATGCGACGACGAATCGCCAGGACGCGGTGAAGGCGGCGGCGCCCGGCGCCGACCTTTTCCTCATCGTCGGCGCGCCGAATTCGTCCAACTCGATGCGCCTCGTCGAGGTCGCAAAACGCGCCGGTGCGGGTGCCGGCCATCTCGCCCAGCGCGCCACCGATATCCCCTGGGACCTCGTTTCGCCCGGTGGCACGGTCGCGCTGTCGGCCGGAGCCTCGGCGCCCGAGATCGTGGTCGACGAAATCATCGACGCCTTACGGGCGCGTTTCGATGTCCGAATCGAGCTGGTTCGTACGGCCGAGGAGAACGAGAATTTCCCCGTCATGAGGGTTTTGCGGGAGACGCCGCTCTCCTCCGCCGATATGGCCTTCGTCAACGGCGATCGGCCGCTTGCCGCAGCCTTCCGCGGAGCCTGAGCGATGGCGGTCTACACCGACGTGACCGAGCCGGACCTGTCCGCCTTCCTCGCCGCTTACGACATCGGGGCGCTGTCGAGCTACAAAGGCATCGCCGAGGGCGTCGAGAACTCGAACTTCCTGCTCAGGACCGACAGCGGTACCTTTATTCTGACGCTCTACGAAAAGCGCGTCGATCCCGGCGACCTGCCCTTCTTCGTGGGCCTGATGGAGCATCTCGCCGCGCGCGGACTTTCCTGCCCGCTGCCGGTTGCGACCCGCTCCGGCGCGACCTTGGGCGAACTCGCGGGCCGTCCCGCGGCGATCTTCACCTTTTTGGAGGGTATGTGGACGCGCCGGCCCTCGGCCGACCAATGCCGCGCCGTCGGCGCCGCAATGGCCGGCATGCACACGGCGACGCGCGATTTTCGGATGCTCCGCTCGAATGCGCTTTCGGTCGCGGCGTGGCGGCCTCTTGCGGAGGCCTGCGGGGAGGGCGCCGACCGCGTCGAGCCCGGCCTGGCTTCGGAGATCGCCCGCGAGCTCGATCATCTCGAAGGCGCATGGCCCGCCGCGTTGCCGACGGGGGTCATCCACGCCGATCTCTTCCCCGACAACGTGTTTTTCCTGACGGGCGAACTGTCCGGCCTCATCGACTTCTACTTCGCCTGCAACGATATCCTCGCCTACGATCTCGCCATCGGCCTCTGCGCTTGGTGCTTCGAACAGGACGGCGCCTTCAACGTCACCAAGGGAAGGGCGATGATCGAGGGGTATCGCACGGAGCGGCCGCTCTCCGGCTCCGAGATCGACGCGCTTCCGATCCTTGCCCGCGGGGCGGCGATGCGGTTTTTGCTGACGCGGCTCTACGATTGGCTGAACGTGCCGGACGATTCCTTCGTGACGAAGAAGGATCCGCGCGAATATCTGAAGAAGCTGAGATTCCACCGGAACGTGACGAGCGCGACCGACTATGGCCTCGATTCCCAGAAGGCAATCGCATGAGCGAGACGATCCAAACCGCAGACGCCGCCGCAAATCCCGGTCGGGTCGCGATCTTCACCGACGGCGCCTGCTCGGGCAATCCCGGCCCCGGCGGCTGGGGCGCTATCCTGCGCTATTCCGGCACGGAGAAGGAATTGTCGGGCGGCGAGCCGTTGACGACGAACAACCGCATGGAGCTTCTCGCCGCCATCGAGGCGCTGACCTCGCTGAAGCGCCCCGTCTCGGTCGATCTCCACTCCGACTCGCAATATCTGCGCGACGGCATCACCAAGTGGATTCACGGCTGGAAGAGGAATGGCTGGAGGACCGCCGACCGCAAGCCCGTCAAGAACGCCGAGCTTTGGCAGCGCCTAGACGAGGCGCGTACCGTTCACGACGTGACGTTTCACTGGGTGCGGGGCCATGCCGGCCACGCGGAGAACGAACGCGCCGACGAACTGGCGCGGATGGGCATGGCGCCGTTCAAGCGGAAGGTCGGGTGAGGGCAGCGCGTTTCGTTGGCAGACAGGGTCACTGGCGCGCCACAACTCCCGAAAACTAAAGCTGCTCCAAAATTGCTCCTGCCGACGACTTCTCCGCCTGACCCGGCGAATCCTCGACGTTGAGCGCCTTCACGACCCCGTTCTCAACGATCATCGCGTAGCGCTTGGAACGGACGCCGAGGCCGGCGACAGCGAGATCCATGTCGAGGCCGATGGCCTTGGCGAACTCGGCATTGCCGTCCGCGAGAAAGAGAATCTTGCCGTCAGCATCGTTCGCCTTCGCCCAGGCGCCCATGACGAAGACGTCGTTGACCGCCACGACCGCGATCGTATCGACACCCTTGGCGCGGATCTCGTCGTTGCGCTCGAGATAGCCGGGCAGGTGGTTCATCGAGCAGGTCGGCGTGAAGGCGCCGGGAACGGCGAAGAGGACGACCGTCTTGCCGGCGAAAATCTCGTCGGTGGAGATGTCGGTTGGCCCATCCGCCGTGCGTGTCTTGAAGGTTGCGTTCGGAAGGGTCTCGCCGATGGAGATCGTCATGTCGGGGTCCGTTCGGAAGTGCGCCTCGGCGCCGGAATGGGTTGCACGCCGGAAAGTAGGCGGGGAAGAGGCTCTGTCGAGGCTCAGCCCGCCGGCCGGACGAGGACGACCGCGTGCGTCTCGACAGCCGTGCCGCCAATGGTCAGGACGCCCTCCAGCAAGGCGGCCTGCGTCGCCGCCCTGCGCGGCCGCGACAGGACCGGGACCGTGAAGCGAAGATCGCTCTTGCGCCGTTCGACGGTGGAAGGCTTGCCAAAAGACCAGCCCTTGGGGCCGGCAAGAAAAAGGTCGCCCGCTTGGCCCTCGTCCGTCACCGAGGTCCTTGCGGTCACCTCGATCTGCTTCCCGTCATCGGACAGAATCGCCCCCGTGATCATATCGGCATCGGTCGCAGGCGAGGGGAGAGCCGCGAAGGCGGCGGCGACGCGCTCGTCTCCAGCCGGAGCCGGCGATGCCACGAGAGTGGCTCGGACAGGGATGCAGATCGTCTGGCAGACGCCGAGGAGAACGCTCGCCCTGATTTCGCTGGCCGCGTCCGGCTTCGCCTGTCGAAGCGTGATCGCGATGGCCATCGACTCGGAGTATCCGTTCGACGTGCCGTATTGATCCCCGAACCGATGCGGCGTGGGGAACCCCAGATCCAGTGTCGCGGTCACGACGTTGACGCTTGCGTCTAAATCTATGCTGGGCGCCACACCCGCTTCCCCCGGATCGACCCAATAGGTCTTCCACCCCGAGGACAGATCGACGAAGAGGGCCGCGCGCAACGTCCCGTCTGCGCCCGGCGCTTCGGTGACGAGCCGCAGCGTGACCTCCTCGCTTTCGAAGGCGTCTTCACCCGGCCCCTCGGCGCTAGCCGCCGGCAGCACGGTTGCGAACACGAAGGCGCTTGCCGCTGCGATGTGGATCAGGTGTTTAGGTGAGCGGCGGCGCATCGTACGACCTTCATGCCATGGGTAGAGCGACCGAACCGCAGCCGTGGCGCTCCGTATTGGTTTGAAGGTCCCGCGACCGGGTTTCCTCCAGACGCCTTTCTCTGGTGCGTATCGAAGCTTTCGCGCGACATCCATTCAAAATCGCGCGACGGGGCGCCGAGAGGCGCTTGATCTCAGGCAATCCATGCGGCTCAATGTTGCATTGCAGGTGAAATTCTCGTCGAGGGCCTCTATCTCTTGCTCATGGACGCCATGAAAGACCGCTCCGCAGCAGATCAGCCCTCGCTCGAAGGGCATTTCCTCATCGCCATGCCCGGCATCGAGGATGAGCGTTTCGTCCGCAGCGTCATTTATGTGTGCGCCCATTCGCCGAGCGGCGCCATGGGTTTCATCATCAACAAGGCGCAGCCGATCACATTTGCAGCCTTGCTGACCCAACTCGGCATCGTCGGAGACGAAGACGAGATACGGCTTCCCGGCAAGGGCGCCGAGGTGTGCGTCTGCATGGGCGGCCCGGTCGAGCGCGGGAGAGGATTCGTGCTTCATTCGGATGATTACGATTCCGAATCCACCGTGTCGGTTGCCGAGAACATCGCGCTGACGCCGACACTCGACATCCTGAAAGCCATTTCTGCGGGAATTGGGCCACAGGCCGCGATGATGGCGCTCGGTTATGCAGGCTGGTCCGCGGGCCAGCTCGAGGCCGAGATCGCGGCGAACGGATGGCTGACCTGCGAGGCGGACAACGCGATCATCTTCGATCCGGTCCTCGACGGAAAATACGGGCGCGCCCTCGGTCTTCTCGGCATCGACCCGGTTTTCCTGAACAGCCAGGCCGGACACGCCTGAACCCGTTCAGCCGGCCCTTTTGAGCCCGATCTGCTTGTCCTGCAGCTTGCGCCGCGCTTGTTCCGGCGTCAGCGGCGGCGAGAACATGTAGCTTTGGGCGTATTCGCATTCGAGCTGGCGCAGGCGGGTCGCATCTTCGTCCGTCTCGACGCCTTCTGCGACAACCGCAAGACCCAGATCGTGCGCCATCGTCACGATCGACTGGAGAATGATCGGCCGTTGCGGCTGACCGTCGTCCTTGAGGAAGGACTGGTCGATCTTCAGCGTGTCGAAGGGAAACCGCATGAGATAAGCGAGCGAGGAATAGCCGGTTCCGAAATCGTCGAGCGACAGGCCAACGCCGATCTCCTTGAGCCGGCCCAAGAGTTTCGCCGAACGCTCCGGATTGTCCATCACGAGCGATTCGGTGATTTCAAGCTTCAGGCTACCCTGAGGAATGCGGTAGCGCGAAAGGACGTTGCGAACGTCCGTGACGAGATCCTGGCGGATGAGCTGCCGGCTGGAGATGTTGACGGCCATCGTCAGCGTCGTATCCCCGGTCAATGTGTGCCAATCCGAGAGACGGCGCGCCGCTTCCTCCAGCGCGAATTGCCCGAGTTGGACGATGAGGCCTGAGCTCTCCGCGACGGGAATGAACTCGCCCGGCGAGATCGAGCCGCGCTTCGGGTGCTCCCAGCGCAGGAGCGCCTCGAACCCTGCGATCTCGCCGTCCGAAAGACGTACCACCGGCTGGTAGGCCAGCGACAACTCGTTGCGGCCGAAGGCGCGGCGAAGGTCGGATTCCATTTCGAGACGGCCGGAGCCGATCGTCTTGTAGGCCGGGCGGAACGGCTCGATGCGGTCACCCCCGAAGCGCTTGGCCTGATACATCGCAAGCTCGGCCTCCTTCAGAATGTCCTCGGAGGTCGAATTCTCGGTCCAGCCGGTGAGGCCGATCGAACCGGTGAGGATGATCTCCGCTCCGCCGAACGCGATCGGCGCCTTGATCGCCTCTCGCAGGTTCTCCGCAAAGCCGACGATCGCGGCGACCTCGGTCTCCGAATTGAGGATCAGGCCGAACTGGTCGCCGGACAGACGGGCGAGCGAATCCTGAGGTTTCAGGACGCGCTTCAGCCTGCGCCCGACAGTGAGAAGGATCGTGTCTCCGGTGGCGATGCCGAGATCATCGTTGACCTGCTTGAAGCGGTCGATGTCGATGACGAAGATCGAGGGCCTGACGTCCGAACGGGTGGCGGCAAGGCCCGCGATCGCGTCCATCCGATCGATGAAGAGCTCGCGGTTCGGCAGGCCCGTGAGCTGGTCGTGCAGCGCGTCGTGGAGGAGGCGCTCCTCGGCTTTTTTGTGCTCCGTCACGTCCTTGATCGTGCCGACGCAGCGTACGACCTCGCCGTCGGTTCCAAGCACGGGACGCGCGCGCAGCGAAATCCAATGATAGTGCCCCTCTTTGCCGCGCACCCTGAACTCCTGGACGATCCGCCCGCGGCGGTGTTCGAGGATGGTGTCGAGCGTCAGCTTGAAGCGGTCGCGGTCGTCCGCGTGGAGGATGGGAAGCCAGTCGCGTGCCGGGCCGTTCATGGCGGCGAAGGGAAGGCCGACGAGACTGTCGCCGTCCGCGCCGGCGAAGATCCGGTCCTGCGTCACGTCCCAGTCCCAGATGGCGTCGCCCGTGCCTGCGAGCGCCAGCGCCCGCCGTTCGAGGTCGGAGATCGTGCCGCCGACGAAGCCGCCGCCCGCGAACGCGTGCTGCATGACCGTGAAGCCGATGAGGAGGACGATCAGCACCAGCCCGCCGCCGAGTGCCGGCTGGATCACGTCGTTCGAGAGCTGGCCCGTGACGGTGAGCCAGCCGCCGAAGAGCCAGAAGATGACGAGGCACCAGGTCGGGATCAGCATGATCGCACGGTCGAAGCCGAGCCAGGAGAGATAGAGGATGAGGCAGAGGCCGATCCCGGCGGTCGCGACCAGCGACAGCCGCGCGATGCCCGCCGCGACCGGCGGATCGAA
>JACMIV010000265.1 GCA_014380965.1 Rhizobiaceae bacterium
CGGCCAGTCGGCCGAGCGCGACGCCGGTCACTCCGAGCCCCGGCGCCAGAACGGCGGAGAGGGTCAAAACGGCCAGAGCGCCGAAGAGCGGGCAGGCCGAGAGCGGCCCCGTCAGCGGGCGGCGTCGGCCTCCACCTACATCTGATCCGAGCATCCAGTCCCCTTGGTGAGGGCATCGTGATCGAGGCGGCTTGGAAGGCCGCCTTTTTCTTGAGGGCCTGCCGTCTTGCCGACCGCCTCGTCCCGTCGGCCTCTCCTGCGATCCGCCAAAGACCGGATCGACCACATGGTTAATTTTTCATTGACAAACTCGCGGTGGAATCGCCTGACGTATCGAAAGGGTTGATTTTGCCTTATGCGAAGCTGGCGGAAGAGGGGCTAAAGGACTGTTAGAACTGTTGATTCTGAATTCGGAGGTAAGACTTCGTTAAGCTTGTAGTGAGTTTTAGGGATAGCTCATACGCAATTTAACCCGCTATCAATACATCCAACGAAACCCAGCCGACCCAGGTGGATGTCATGATCGTAGTTGTGGATAACCGAGAGCTGGTCACCAACGGATACCAGTCTCTTTTCGGTATGGAAGGCGTCTCTGCCGCCGGTTTCCAGGTCGACGAATTTCGCGACTGGGTTGAAACCGCGCCCGACACCGACATCTCCGCGGTCGAAGCCTTCCTGCTCGGCGACTTCCCCGAGCGGCACGCCTTCACCCGCCTCGTGCGCAGCCGGTCCAGCGCCCCGATGATCGCGCTGGCCGAGACCAAGGCCCTCAACTCCACGCTGGATCTCTTCGCGGCAGGCATCGACGACGTCGTCGCCAAGCCGGTCCACGTCAAGGAAATTCTCGCCCGCGTCGGCGCCATCCGCCGCCGCGATGCCGGCGCCGACAAGACGCGCACGACGGTCGAGGAGATCTGCGTCTTTTCCGACGGCCGCGACCCGGAAGTGGCGGGCGCCACGATGATGCTGCCGCGCCGCGAGCGCCGCATCCTCGAATACCTGGTCGCCAACCGCGGCCGCCGCGTCTCCAAGCAGCAGCTGTTCTCCGCCATCTACGGCATCTTCGACGAGAACGTCGAAGAGAACGTCATCGAAAGCCACATCTCCAAGCTGCGCAAGAAGCTCAAGATGCGCCTTGGCTACGACCCGGTCTCCTCGATGCGCTACCTCGGCTACGGCATCGGCGTCTGATGCAGGAAATGCCTTACAAAGTATAAATATTTTTTTGCCACAAAAATCCTGGTCTGTTCTGCAGATCGGGATTTTTCTATTTTGCGATCGTGCCCGGTCGAAGTGCTCGGCGTCGACCCTTCTTTGGCAGCTTCGCGCAAGCCAATCCGGCTAAATACCACGAGGAGAAATTCGAAGCTGAAGGGGCTAATTGATGAGCATCGGCGGAATCATGCGTACGAGCGTGTCCGGAATGAACGCGCAAGCGACGCGCCTCGGCACGGTGGCAGAAAACATCGCCAATTCGGACACGACAGGCTACAAGCAGTCACAGACCGAGTTCTCCTCGCTGCTGCTTCCCCAGAACTCCGGCGGCTACAATTCCGGCTCGGTTCAGGCGCAGGTCAGAACGCTGATCAGCCAGCAGGGCGGAATTTCCTACACCGGCAACTCGACCACCGCCCAGAAGATCGACCTCATGGTCAACGGCAACGGATTCTTCGTCGTCGGCGACGGCAGCGGCGGCAATTACCTCACCCGTGCAGGCTCTTTCACGCAGCAGCCCGATGGTTCTCTGGTGAACGCGGCCGGGTTCACGCTTCAAGGCTATCCTGTCGAAGCGGACGGCACGGACAACGTGCTGAACGGCTTTGGTGGCCTTCAAGACGTCAATCTCAGCTCCGCTCTGCTCAGTGCCAACCCGACCACGAAGGGGACGCTGACGACCAATCTCGACGAAGCGTCGGACATCGTGCTCACGGCCAGCAACGTTCTGCCGTCGGAGAATGCCGCGGCGGCGCCCAATACCACAGTGACTTATACGGCTTTCAGCTCGATCCAAGTCTACGATAATTCCGGCAAGGCCGTTAAACTCGATATTTACTACACCAAGACAGCCGCGAATACATGGGAAATGACCGTGTTCGACGGCAGCCAAGCGTCTTCGACATCGGCTTCAACCACGGCTCCGTTCCCTTACTTGGCCTCCGGAACCGCGGTCGCGCCGCTGACGACCTCGGTCCTGGAGTTTGAAACGAGCAAGTACTCGCTCTCCTCGATCGTGCAGGACGGCGGAACGGCGATCGCCGTCAACCCCGACGCAGACGACGGCGTCGGCAACGGCATCATCACCATCGACGTGCCGGGCGGCGGGACAATGTCGCTCAACATCTCCGACACGACGCAATTCACAGAAGACTTCCTTCCGCTGAAGGCGGAGGTGGACGGCAACCCGGCAGAGGTGATCGACAAGGTCTCGACCTCGAAAGACGGCACGATCACGGCGACGTTCACCTCCGGCACGACCCGCGATCTTTTCAAGGTGCCGCTCGCGCTCGTCAACAGTCCCGACAACCTGGAACCGCTCGCTGGCAACGTCTACAGCGCGGGCGTCGAGTCCGGCACCATTCTCATGGGCTTCGGCGACAGCGGCGGCTTCGGCGAGATCATCTCCGGCGCTCTCGAGGACTCGACCGTCGATCTCGCGACCGAGCTCACCACGATGATCGAATCGCAGCGCAGCTATACGGCCAACTCTAAGGTCTTCCAGACCGGCTCGGAAATCCTCGACGTCCTCGTCAATCTGAAGCGTTGAATGAAGCCGGCTTTGGCAGGCGCGCCCCGCCAAAGCCGGCGTCATCCTCAGGACACGCCCTCGTCGGATATTGTTCGTGTCCGCATCCTTCGCCGCGCCCCAGAGGCCCGGTCGTCCTCCCGAATGCGAGACCCTTGCCATGTCGCTTTCTTCCGCCCTGGACACGGCCAAATCGTCGCTTATGGCGGCGCAGACGCAGACGGCAGTCCTGTCGCGCAACATTGCCAACGTGAACACTGTGGGGGCCACTCGGAAGTACGCGGAGGCCGTCACCGGGAACGGCGGCCAAGTCCTGATCAAGTCGATCACGCAGTCCTCGAACACCGTTCTCTACCGCAACATGCTGGACGCCAACTCGGCAGTCGGACGCGGCAACGTCATCGCCAACGGCCTCAACCGGATCAACGAGACGATCGGCGACACGGCTCTGGGGCGCTCGCCTGCAGCCCTCATCTCGAAGCTGGGCGACGCGCTGAACACATTGGCGGCTTCCCCTAACAATTACGAGCTCGCTCGCACGGCCGCGACGGCAGCGAACGATGTGGTCGTCGCGCTCAACGAGGCGTCCGACACGGTTCAGACGATCAGGCGCGATGCCGACGACGAGCTCGTCATCGCCGCGGAGGAAATGACCAAGCTTCTCGCCGAGATCGAGAGCCTCAACAGACGCGTCGTCACGGGCACCTATGCGGGCACCGACGTGACCGACCTCAACGACCAGCGCGACCAGGCCGTCGTTGAGCTGTCCTCCTATGTCGGCCTCACCGTCCAGAAGCGTGGCCAGAACGACCTCGTTCTCTATACGGACTCCGGCGTTACGCTCTTCGAGGGCACTGCGCGCGCCGTCGAATACTCGGGAAGCGGATCGATCGGCGCGGTCATCACGGAGGGCGCGGCTTTTCGAATCGACGGCGTCGAAGTAACCGGATCGAACGCCGTGATGCCGCTGAAAAGCGGCTCCGTCGCCGGGCTCGTGGCATTACGGGACGAGACGACCGTCACCTACCAAACCCAGCTCGACGAAATTGCCCGCGGCCTCATCGAAACCTTCAAGGAGACCTCGGCAGCCGGCGCGATCACGCAGGGCATCTTCACGGCCTCCGGATACACGAACACGGCGTCCGTGTCCGTCGGAACCTTCGCCGCCGGGTCGCTGACCACGGCCGACGTCCTCACCTTCGATTTTCTTCAGGGCGATACGACCTACCGCGCCACGGTCTCCTTCACCTCCGGCGTTCCCGCGACGGCCGCCGCCTACCAGGCGCTGCTACAGACCGCGGTTGACACGGCGACGCCGATCGGCGGCGGC
>JACMIV010000266.1 GCA_014380965.1 Rhizobiaceae bacterium
CGCCGGCGCGCGCGATCAGCGGGAAGATGTGGCCGGGACGTAGAAAGTCGCCGCCGTTGCAGTTGTCGTTGGCAAGTGCGCGCGCGGTGTTGGCGCGCTCTTCCGCGGAGATGCCCGTTGTCATGCCGATCTTGTAGTCGACCGAGACGGTGAAGGCGGTACGCATCGGGTCGAGGTTGTTCGCGACCATGGGCGGCAGGTTCAGGACATCGGCGCGTTCGGCGGTCATCGGCACGCAGATGATGCCGGACGTGTGGCGGATCATGAAGGCCATCTTCTCAGGCGTCGCCTTGGAGGCCGCCATGATGAGATCGCCCTCGTTCTCGCGGTCGGTGTCGTCGACGACGATGACGAGCTCGCCCGCCGCGATGGCGGCGATCGCGTCTTCGATGCTGTCGAGTTCCATGTCCTGTCTCCTGCCTGCATTTTCGCTTTTGGCGATGCCTCTAGGCTTTGCCGGCGCTTCGATCAACGTCTCCGCCGGTGGACGATGCGTTGTCCGCCCATCGATCAACCCCGTCCTCGATAGGGCGGGACGCCCTGGTCGGGAAGGAACACGCCCTCCGGCGGTGCTCCGGTCTGCCAGAACACGTCGATCGGGATGCCGCCTCGCGGATACCAGTAGCCGCCGATCCGCAACCAGAGCGGCGCCGTGGCGGCGACGATGCGGCGGGCGACCATCACCGTGCAGGTCTCGTGAAACGCGCCGTGATTGCGAAAGCTCGTCAGGAACAGCTTCAGCGATTTCGACTCGACGAGGCGCTCGTCCGGGGCATAGTCGATGACGAGATGGGCGAAGTCGGGCTGCCCGGTCACCGGACAGAGCGAGGTGAACTCCGGGCAGGCGAAGCGCACGATCGTCGGCGGCCCCTCGCCGCGCGCGAACGGGACGGTCTCGAGCACCGCCTCGTCGGGCGAGGCGGCTGGATGGGACTCGCGGCCGAGTTGGGTGAGATCCTGTGCGAGTGTCACGGGCATGTCTTTCTGTAAGCGGTGCGGGAAGCGCGGATGTGCGCGCGCCGACGCCTTTCGGCAACCCCCGGCCGAATCTCCTCCGAGGCATGGGACCGGCGGCACATCGGCAGCGGGGGTGCTAAGGATCGCGTCATGATCGACAAACTCGAATATTTCATCGCGCTCGCCGGAGAGCGGCATTTCGGCAGGGCGGCGGAGCGGCTCGGTGTCACGCAGCCGACGCTGTCGGCCGGCATCCGCCAGCTCGAAGCGCGACTTGGCGTCACCCTCGTCAATCGCGGCTCGCGCTTCCAGGGCATCACCGCCGAGGGCGAGCGGGTGCTCACCTGGGCGCGGCGCATCGTCGAGGACGTTAAGACGATGCACGACGAGATCCGGGCGGTGCGCTTCGGCATCACCGGACATCTCAGGATCGCCGTCATTCCGACGGCTTTGGCCGTCGTCTCGCGGCTGACGACGCCGTTCTTCGAACGCCATCCCGGCGTCACCTTCGAGATCGTCTCGCAGACCTCCTCGGAGCTCATCACCGGCATCGAGGATTTCGAGATCGACCTCGGCATCACCTATCTCGACGACGACCGCCTGGGTCGCATCGACCGACAGCCGCTCTACGAGGAGCGCTACTGCCTCGTGACGACGCATGGCAACGCGTTTTCCGATCGCGAGAGCGTCGATTGGGCGGAAGCTGCGTCGATTCCGCTCTGCCTCCTGTCGCACACGATGAAGAACCGTCAGATCCTGAACGAGCTTCTCGGGCCGGCGGGCGTGCCCTTCGAGACCGTGCTGGAGTCGAATTCGATGATCGCCCTCATCGCCCATGTCCGCACGGGCCGGTTCGCGACCATCATGCCCTTCCGCTCGGCGGAGGTTCTGGGTCTGTCCGACCCGATGCGAACGATCCCACTCGTCAATCCGGACGTGTCGTATCGCATCGGGCTCGTCGCGGCCAAGCGCGATCCCCGGCCGCCGCTCATCGCCGCGTTTTGGAGCGAGGCAGCCGCCGCGGGACTGGATCAATAGGAATCTTCTATCACGAGACGGAAGTTGCACATTGATCTTCGAATGGAAAGCGCGCCAACTCCTTGAAACGGTTCTAAGGGAGGCTGGAGACCGGTGACTTATCATGCGGCGTTCGACGCCGAGGATGCGGCAGAGATCATCAACGGACTTCGAGACTTGGAGGGTCCGCTGATGCCGATCCTCAACGAGTTCCAGACCCGTTTCGGCTATGTCGGCGAGGACGCGATCCGCCTCGTCTCGGCCGCGCTCAATCTCTCCCGCGCCGAAGTCCACGGCGTCGTCTCATTCTACCACGACTACAAAAAGGAGCCGCACGGCCGCCACGTGCTCAAAGTCTGCCGTGCCGAGGCCTGTCAGGCCGCCGGCGGCGACGCCGTGGCGCGGTCGATGGAGGACGCGCTCGGCGTCACGTTCGGCGAGACGACGGGCGACGGCCGCATCACGCTCGAAGCCGTCTACTGCCTCGGCCTCTGCGCAACGGCCCCCGCCGCGATGCTGGACGGTCGGATCGTCGGCCGCCTGACATCGCTCCGCGCGGAAGCCCTCGTCGAAGAGGCTCGCCTGTGACCCGCGTCTTCATTCCGCTCGATTCCTTCGCTGTCGCCTGCGGGGCCGACGAGATCGCCGAGGAACTGGCGCTCGCCGCCGCCGCCAGGGGTCTCGACATCGCGATCGTGCGCAACGGATCGCGCGGCATGGCATGGCTCGAGCCGATGATCGAGGTGGAGACCGTCGAGGGGCGCATCGCCTACGGGCCGATCGAGCCCGGCGAGATCGACGCTTTGCTGAAGGCGGGTTTCCTCGACGGCGGCGTGCACCCCAAGCGCATCGGCAATCCCGAGGCCGTCCCCTTCTTCGCAAAGCAGACGCGCCTCACCTTCAAGCGCTGCGGGATCACCGATCCGCTCTCGCTCGACGACTACCGGGCCCATGGCGGCCTCGACGGTCTTGCCCGGGCACTCGCGATCGACGCCGCTGGTATCGTCAAGGAAGTGACCGAGTCAGGGCTACGGGGCCGCGGCGGCGCGGGTTTTCCGACCGGCATCAAGTGGAACACGGTGCTGGAGGCCGAGGCCGACCGGAAATACATCGTCGCCAATGCCGACGAGGGCGATTCCGGCACCTTCGCCGACCGCATGATCATGGAGGGTGATCCCTTCTGCCTGATCGAGGGCATGACCATCGCCGGTCTCGCCACCAAGGCGACGAAGGGCTTCATCTATCTCCGCTCGGAATATCCGATCGCGATCCGGGTCATGACCGAAGCGGTCGCCCGCGCCCGCGCCGCGGGCGTCCTCGGCGCCTCCGTCATGGGCTCCGGCCATGCCTTCGACATCGAGGTTCGCGTCGGCGCCGGCGCCTATGTCTGCGGCGAGGAGACCTCGCTCCTCGAAAGCCTCGAGGGCAAGCGCGGTCAGGTGCGGGCAAAGCCCCCGCTACCGGCGCACAAGGGCCTCTTCGGCAAGCCGACCGTTATCAACAACGTCATCACGCTCGCCTCCGTCCCTTCGATCATGGCCGACGGCGCAGCCCACTACCGCGACTTCGGCATGGGCCGCTCGCGCGGCACGATTCCGCTCCAGATCGGCGGCAATGCACGGCACGGGGGGCTCTTCGAGACGGCCTTCGGCCTGACGCTCGGCGAGATCGTCGATGCGATCGGGGGCGGCACGGCATCCGGCAAGCCCGTCCGCGCCGTCCAGGTCGGCGGCCCGCTCGGGGCCTATTTCCCGCGCGCGCTGTTCGACACGCCCTTCGACTACGAGGCATTCGCCGCACGCGACGGGCTGATCGGCCATGGCGGCGTGGTGGTGTTTGACGACACCGTCGACCTGGCCAAGCAGGCGCGGTTCGCGATGGAGATCTGCTCCGCCGAGTCCTGCGGCAAATGCAC
>JACMIV010000036.1 GCA_014380965.1 Rhizobiaceae bacterium
GCGGCGACCATTCTGACAGCGGGGGACTGGACGATCTGATCACCTCGGACCCGGCAATCATGGGAGGGCGACGCGTATTCCGGGGAACACGCGTCCCCGTCGAGGTGCTCTTCGAAAATCTCGCCGACGGCATGTCGCTCGATGAAATCCTCGACGACTATGAGACGCTCGACCACGACGACGTCGTCATGGTTCTCGAACTCACGGCCACCGCCCTGGCCAAGCCGATCGCGGCATGAAGGTCGTGCTCGACGAGGGCGTGCCGCGCCAAATGGCGAAGGCGCTCGTCGAGAAGGGGTTCGAGGCGTCGCGATTTCCCCCGGAATGGATCGGCACCCGCAACGGCGATCTGATCGAGGCGCTAGGCCGTCTTGGAATCGACATCCTGCTGACGAACGACAAGAACATCGCCAACCAGCAGGGTCTGCGCGGGCGCACCGTTTCGGTCGTCGCCCTCCAGCAGAACAAGCGCAGCGCCATTTTCGAACGCGTCGACGACATCGTCGATACGCTGCGAGAGGCTCGGCCCGGGCAGCATATCATGATGGGCTGGGACGGCAGACGGACGTCGACCCGGACGATCGATGGCGAGGAGGTCCGCGAAGACCTTCACCCGATACCGCGCTTCGAGGCTTGATCGAGAGCCGGCCTGCGTCGGTGTCGCGGACCCCGCCCTACCGCCACCATTCCCCGTCCGCGCTCGCCGGATCGATCCCCTTCACGTCGAGCCCTGCGATCACCTCCTCGATCGCTCGCCCATCCACGATCAATCCCGGCGCGATCTCGAGGAGCGGCACCAGCACGAAGGCCCGCTGGCCCATCCGCGGATGCGGCAGCGTCAGCTCCGCGTCCTCGTAAGGCATCCCGCCATGGTCGAGCACGTCGAGGTCGATCGTGCGCGGGCCCCAGCGCTCAGCCCGCTCGCGCTTCAAGCCCCGCTCCGTCGCAAGGCAGACGTCGAGAAGCGCGCGGGGCCCGAGCGTCGTCTCGACGGCGGCGCAGGCGTTGAAGAATAAGGGCTGGTCGGTCTTGCCCCAGGGCGGGGTGTGATAGAGCCGCGAGACGGCGACGACCGAGGTTTCGTCCCGCGCGTCGATCGCCTGGAGCGCGGCGCGCATGTTGGCCTCGGGGTCGCCGATATTCCCGCCGAGGCCGAGCAGCGCGCGCGCCGTCACCACGTCTGTCCCGTCATCGCCGCGGCCATCGCGTCGGCAATGGCGAGCGCGTCGCGATTTGCGCGAACGTTGTGCACGCGGAAGATGTCGGCCCCGCGCTCGCGCAGGAACACGCTCGTCGCGGCCGTTGCGAAGTCGGGCTCGGGGTCGTCGCGTCCAATCGCGCCGCGCACGAAGCGCTTGCGCGAGGTACCGACGAGGATTGGAAAGCCGAGGTCCATCAGCTCGCCCATCCGCGCCATCAGGATCATGTTCTGCGGCCCGTCCTTGGCGAAACCGAAGCCGGGGTCGACGACGATCGCGGCATCCGCGACGCCCGCCTCGCGCGCGATCCTCAGCGACTCCCCGAGGAACAGAAACTGGTCCGCGATCATGTCGGCGAGCGGCTCGCGCTCGCGGCCCGTGTGCATCAGGCAGAGCCCCGCCCCGGTCTCGGCAGCGATCGCGGCGATGGCCGGGTCCTTCTGGACGCCGAACACGTCGTTGACGACATGCGCCCCGGCGGCGATGGCGAGCCGGGCCGTCTCGGATCGATACGTGTCGACGGACAGGATCGCGTCGGTCCGGCCCGCCAGCGCCTCGAACACCGGCAGGATCCGCCGCTGCTCCTCGATCGCCTCGACGGGCGAGGCGCCCGGCCTGGTCGATTCGCCGCCGATGTCGATGATGTCGGCCCCCTCCTCCACCATGGTCAACGCGGCCGCCACCGCAGCGTCGATGTCCGCATAGCGGCCGCCGTCCGAAAAGCTGTCGGGCGTGACGTTTAGGATGCCCATGATCGTCGCAGAAGGCCCGAGCGCAAGGCGCCGGCCGCTTCCGACATGCCAGTCTCCGCCCCGCGGGGTCTTGGGCTGCATCGCGTCCTCCCATATCCGGCGATGTGCAGGCATCGCGCGACAGCCATTGGTCGCTGAAGCGTGATACCGCAAGTCCCTTGTTTCGCCATCGCTTTCGGGTAGCCTTGCCGCATTGGATGCTGCGCCCGGAGAAGATGATGAATCCTGTCGTGTCGATGATGGCTGCGAGCTTCCTTCTCGCGGCGGTCGCGCCGGCTGGAACGGCCGAAGTTCGTGAGCGCACGAAGTACTTCACCGTCACCGGCACGACGCTCGAAGAGCTCGATCGCGACCTCTCCCGCAAGGGGCCCTTGATGACTGCGACGGGTCTTCGCCACCCCGGCGCGACGGAGGTGAAGTTCGACGGCAAAGTGACTTATCAGCCGTTGGAGGGCGCCTGCCGGGTCGCCGGGACCGGCCTCAACCTTCGCCTCGTCAAGACGTTGCCGAAATGGACAGCGCCGAGAGGCGCCTCGCCGACGACGGCGATCGTCTGGAAGACCCTGTCCGACGATATCGCCCGCCATGAAGCGGACCATGCGCGCATTGCCAAGGCTTACGTCAAGAAGATGGAGAGCGCCCTGCGCAACCTTCGGCCCGAAGCCGACTGCGCGGCCATGGAGGCGCGGGTCAACGCCGTCAGCGCCAGGTATCTCGCCGACCACCAGCGCGCGCAGCTCGAATTCGATACGGTCGAGGGCCGGGAGATGAACCGCCGGCTGAAGCGCCTGCTGGCCCGCAACGTCCGCGAAGCCGTCGCCGAATAGAAACTCTCGCGGGACGAATGCGTCAGGATTGACGCTCCGGCACCGACAGAACCAGCCCGTCCAGCGCGTCGCTCACCCGGATCTGGCAGGAGAGCCGCGAATTCGGTCGCATGTCGACGGCAAAGTCCAGCATGTCCTCCTCCATCGCCTCGGGCTCGCCGACGATCTCCGTCCAGGCGGCATCCACATAGACGTGGCATGTCGCGCAGGCGCAGGCGCCGCCGCAATCGGCCTCGATGCCCGGCACGGAATTGCGCACCGCGTTCTCCATCACCGAGCTGCCGTTCGCCGCATCAACGTCGTAGCGGGCGCCGTCCATCGTTACGAAAGTGATCTTGGCCATGGTCGATCGTGCTCGGCTGCGTGGAGGAACGGGATCGGGCGGCGGAAACGCAGAGCACGGGGTTAAGGGTTTCGGCTGGTCGAAGTCAACCGCGCGCCTGCTCGCGCATCGAGGGAGATTTCGAGCTGTTCCAGCTCCGCTTCGAAGTCGCGCCGCAGGGCTTCGTCATTCGGCGCACCTTCGAAGTTCTCCGCAGCCGCGGCAAGGGCGTTTGCGCCAATGGTGCAGGCAGCGCCCTTGATCGCATGGGCGATCTGACGCCTGTCATCGCCGGACGCAGTTTTGGCACGCCCCCGAAACCTTGCGATCTGCCCGGCCATCAGGGCGAGCAGGTCGTCCCCGAGACCGCGGTCGCCGCCCGTCTGCCGGTCGAGATGGTCGAGGTCGAGCGTCGGGAGCCGCGTCGAGGCTCGGCGGGTCTTCCTGTCATCATGCCGCAGCGTACCTTCGCAGCTTTGGGGAATTCCTGACGATTCGTGATTTCCACCGCTTTCGGGGCGCGCTTTCGCGGTGTCCGTTTCGCCGCTCGAAAGACTTGGTATACAATTCATGAATGGTCACGGAGCAGATGGCCGCAATGCCCGTCCGGGCAGGGATCTGCGCCGGCGAAAGGGTCCTGCGGGCTGGTTGCGCTCGCTCTTGCCGACGCTGCAGACGCAGTCCGTCGATAGCAGTTCGGACGCCAAGGTTACGGCCGGCGGGGCCGAGCGGACAGGGCTTTCGGCGAAATTTGTGTGAAATGTGTGAGTACCGTTAACCCTATGTTTAAACTTGTAGGGATTGCCGGGTTTTACGGTTTCTTTCGAAAAGGCCCCCCACTACCATGGTGTGATGAGAATTTGCCGTCTGTCCTCCCGTTGGCGGGCCGACCGGCAGGAGGATACCCCGAAACTTCCGGTCGGCGATATCGATCAGGGCTGGGATGATCGGGATGCGACCGCTCCAGGCGGCGAGCGGCTTCGGCGTAACGAGTTTTGAGGCAAACGGCACCATGGCAAAGATCAAGACTCCGGACCTTCTGCCCGACGAGGCCCTCGACGAGCTCGAGGCCGCGCTGAACGCCGATTTCCTGGCCCTGCCGGACCGTGCGGGAGATGTGGGCGAAGCTCTGGTGATGACCGAGGCCGCCGGCCATATCGAGCCGGAAACGCTGACCGCCGACAGGATGGACATCGACCTCGCGCTGACGGAGTTCGACCGGCAGATCCAGGAGGCGACCGGCGCGCTTCAGGCGGCAGGAGACGCAGGCGTCAACGGCTCTGCGCCTTTGATATCTCCAGTCCCGACCTCGCCGATCGCCGATGCCCTGTCTGCCGAGGTTCCGATCCTCGCGACCGGTGCCGCTGCCGGCGCTGCCGCCGCGAGTCTCGCGA
>JACMIV010000267.1 GCA_014380965.1 Rhizobiaceae bacterium
CTCCTTTCGCCGGCCGCCGGAATCCGGCCGGATCGACCGACCTTTTGGAGGCGGGCGCATCGTCGCTGCAGCCCTCAGGTCCCGACGCCACCGGGTCGGATAACTCGATTGCCAGCATCGCCGAACGCCTCGAAGCGAACTCCGCCCTGTCGGGTGCGCTTATCGATCCCGTCGTTTCGGGCGAGGACAGGGAACTGCCCGCCGACCGCTTCATCAACCGAGAGATATCCTGGCTCCAGTTCAACCGCCGCGTGCTCGAGGAATCGCAGAACCCGTCGCATCCCCTGCTCGAACGCGTGCGCTTCCTGTCGATCTCGGCGGGCAATCTCGACGAGTTCTTCATGGTGCGCGTCGCCGCGCTCGCCGCCCAAGTGCGCGAGAACATCACGGCGCGCAGCGACGACGGCCTGACGCCGCAAGAGCAGCTCGACCAGATCCTCCAGGAGGTCGGCCGGCTCCAGGAGGAGCAGCAGGCCTCGCTCGCCGATCTCGTGAAGGAGTTGCGGGCCGAAAAGATTCTCATCGTCGGGGCCGGCGATCTCAAAAAGGACGACCGAGCCTGGCTGGAGACGCATTTCTCCGAGGCGATCTTCCCGGTCCTGACGCCGCTGTCGATCGACCCGGCGCACCCGTTCCCCTTCATCCCCAATCTCGGCTTCTCGATCGCGCTGGCTCTCGTGCGCGAGCGCGATACGCAGAAGATGAATGCGCTTCTGCGCCTACCGGTAGCGTTGCCGCGCTTCGTTGAGCTGCCCGTCAGCGAAGCCGGCGCGCTCCGCTTCGTGCCGCTCGAAAGTGTCGTCGCGCTCTTCATCGGCCGGCTCTTTCCCGGCTATCGGGTGCGCGGTGCCGGCACGTTCCGCATCATCCGCGACTCGGACATCGAGGTGGAGGAGGAGGCCGAAGACCTCGTGCGCCTCTTCGAAAGCGCGCTGAAGCGCCGGCGCCGCGGCCAGGTGATCCGCATCGAATTCGACTCGATCATGCCCGAGGATCTGCGCACCTTCGTCGCCGCCGAGCTCGCCGTGCCGGAGAACCGCGTCTCCGTCATGGACGGCATGCTGGCGCTGCAGTCGGTCGAGCAGATCGTGAAATGTTCGCGCGACGACCTGCGCTTCACGCCCTACATCCCGCGCTTCCCCGAGCGCATCCGCGAGCACAACGGCGATTGCTTCGCCGCCATCCGCGAGAAGGACATCATCGTCCACCACCCCTACGAATCCTTCGACGTGGTGGCGCAGTTCGTCCGTCAGGCCGCGCACGACCCGAACGTCATAGCGATCAAGCAGACGCTGTACCGGACCTCGAACGATTCCCCCATCGTGCGCGCGCTGATCGACGCGGCGGAGGCCGGAAAGTCGGTCACCGCGCTGATCGAGATCAAGGCGCGCTTCGACGAGGAGGCGAACATCAAGTGGGCGCGCGACCTCGAACGCGCCGGCGTCCAGGTCGTCTTCGGCTTCATCGAGAAGAAGACCCACGCCAAACTCTCTCTGGTCGTGCGCCGGGAGGAGGGCAGGCTCGTCAACTTCGTCCACATCGGCACCGGCAACTACCACCCGATCACGGCGAAGATCTACACCGACCTCTCCTACTTCACGACCGACCCGGACATCGCCCACGACGTCCTTCTCGTCTTCAACTACATCACCGGCTATGCCGAGCCTTCCGACCTCCACAAGCTCGCCGTCTCCCCGCTCAACATGCGAAAGCGTATCCTCGACGGCATCGCTGCGGAAGTTCAGCACGTGAAGGCGGGGCGGCCGGGCCAGATCTGGATGAAGATGAACTCGCTGGTCGATGCGAAGATCATCGACGCGCTCTACAGGGCAAGCCAGGCAGGCGTCGAGATCGACCTCATCGTGCGCGGCATCTGCTGCCTGAAGCCGCGCGTTCCGGGCCTCTCCGACAACATCCGCGTCAAGTCGATCGTCGGCCGCTTCCTCGAGCACAGCCGCATCTTCTGCTTCGGCAACGGCTACGGCCTTCCGTCCGATCAGGCGCTCGTCTACATGGGATCGGCCGACATGATGCCCCGCAACCTCGACCGCCGGGTCGAAACCATGGTGCCCATCACCAATCCGACAGTCCACAGTCAGGTCCTCTCGCAGATCATGCTCGGCAACATTCTGGACAACCAGCAGAGCTGGTCGGTCCTCTCGGACGGGACGTCCCGCCGAATAGCGGTCGCGCCGGGGGAACAGCCCTTCAACACCCAGCGTTACTTCATGACCAATCCGAGCCTGTCCGGGCGCGGAAAGGCCCTGAAATCGGACGCCCCGAGATTGATTGCCAGACAGCGTGCTGAACATTCCCGCTTTGACTGAGTATGCCGTGCAGGGCCGGCTGATGGGGCGGACCCCCGTCGCCGTAGTCGACATCGGCTCGAACTCCGTTCGCCTCGTGATCTACGAGGGCAACACGCGTTCGCTCACTGTGCTCTTCAACGAGAAAGTTCTGTCGGGCCTCGGCAAGGGAATCGCCAAGACCGGACGGCTCGACGAACGAGCGGTGCTGAGCGCCCTTTCGGCTTTGTCGCGCTTCAAGGCGCTCGCCGCGCAGGCAGGCGTGCGCAAGCTTTACCCGATCGCGACGGCCGCCGCACGCGAGGCATCGAACGGCGCCGAGTTCATCGCGTCCGCGGAAGCTGCCGTCGGCTGCCCGATCCAGATCCTGTCGGGCGCCGACGAGGCGCATTTCGCGGCCGAAGGCGTCGTCGCCGGCTTCTACGAGCCGGACGGCATCGCGGGCGATCTCGGCGGCGGCAGTCTCGAACTCGTCGACATCGCCGGCGGCGAGATCGGCGAGGGTCTGACCCTGCCGCTCGGCGGACTGCGCCTCCAGGACCTTTCCGGCAACGACATCGCCAAGGCGCGGCGCATCGCCGACAAGGAGGTCGGCAATTGCGCATTGGCCGGACGGGGCGAGGGCCGCCCTTTCTTCGCCGTCGGCGGCACGTGGCGCAATCTCGCCAAGCTCCACATGGAGCAGAATCGCTATCCCCTCCACGTCATGCACGGCTACGAGATC
>JACMIV010000268.1 GCA_014380965.1 Rhizobiaceae bacterium
CCGGTGATTGACATAGATCGGCGAGCCGTGCTCGGTCGCCATGTCGGCGGTGTCGAAGATGTCCTTGACGCCCAGCGGCACGCCTCGGAGCGGTCCTTCGGCACGGGCAGCCACACCGACGCTCGTCTCGGGCGCGAGGCGAACGAAGGCGCCGATCGTCCCGTCCGCCGCTGCGATTCGCTCGCGTGCGGAAGCGATCGAGGCCTGCGACGTGAGGGCGCCGCTTTCGAGGTCACGCAGCAGCGCGGCAAGCGGAAGGGGGCGGACGGTCATCGAGCACCTGTCATGGTGCTGCTGTTGCAGATGACGGCCCTGCATGTCACCCGTTTTCGCGATGCCGGGCGGTTCACCGTTCTGATCGAACGTTCCGCCCGCCTCCCGCTCGCGACGAGGAACCCTCCACGATGCAGAAATTCGAGACTGCGAAAGACGCGGCCCTTACGCTTCGGCCGGACGTTCCGGTCTACTGCTTCCGGCCGGACGTCCTCATCGAGGACGCTACCAACTTCATGGCGGCCTTTCCTGGCGATACCGCCTACGCCGTGAAGACCAACGGCGAGCCGATGGTGTTGGAGACCCTGGCGAAGGCGGGCGTTTCGATCTTCGACGTCGCTTCTCCCGGCGAGTTCGCCTCCGTCAGGGCCGTCGCGCCGAAGGCCGAGATGCTCTACATGCATCCGGTCAAGGCGCAGTCGGACATCCGCCTTGCGCTCGAGACCTACGGCATCCGCGTGATGTCGCTCGACCACGAAGACGAGGTGGCGAAGATCCTGCGGATCGTGCGCGCCCTCGACCTCGATCCCGGCACGATCACGCTCTTCATCCGCCTGCAGACGAAGGGGAGCGCGGCCTACGAACTCTCGAAGAAGTTCGGTGCAGCGCCCGCCCATGCGGTCGAGCTCCTCCAGCGCTGCCATCGCATCGGCTTCAAGGTCGGCCTCTGTTTCCATGTCGGCTCGCAGATCGAGGATCCCGAAACCTACGAGCGGGCGCTGGGCTCGGCGCACTGGGTTCGGGCGCGGGCCGGAGTGCCGATCGCCGGCCTCGACGTCGGCGGCGGATTTCCCGCCGAGTACGGGCACGATCCGAAGTCGAAGAAGCCCGATATGCCGGGGCTCGGGCAGATCATGTCGCGGCTGCGCGGCGACATCGCCGAATGGGGCTTTTCGGACACGCATCTCGTCGCCGAACCCGGCCGCGTGGTCGTGGCACGTGCCTTCTCGCTCATCGTGCGCGTGCTGCTGCGCAAGGGGCGACGGCTCTACATCAACGACGGCATCTGGGCGTCGCTTTCGGATTCATGGACCGGCAAGATCACCCTGCCGGCGCGCTTCATCCCCGATCCAGCCCGCACCCGCCGCAACGGCAATGCCGCGACGATCGCCCCGTTCCGCGTCTGCGGTGCGACCTGCGATTCCGTCGACATCCTGTCGCGGCCGTTCTGGCTGCCGGAAACGGTCGATACTGGCGACTGGATCGAGATCGGACATATCGGCGCCTATTCGCTGTCGCTGAGGACCCGCTTCAACGGGTTCTATCCCGACACGTTCGTGGAGGTCGCGACGCCGTTCGAGGCGGGCGGGAAGCCGGAGGGGTATGCGAGTCTGGAGACGATGGGGGAGTGACCGAGCGGGCGTCGCCGAAATCTAAAGACGCCGAGGAGGATCGGGACGTATGAGCATCAGTCAGGAGTTTCCCGATCTGCCGCCCCTCTGGGCGCTTGGCACGGCTGTAGCATCCGTCGTCGTAGGGCGCTTGGTGCCGATCTGGTCGTTGCCCTTTCCTGCATTTCTCCTCGGCGCGGCGCTGATCGGCGCGGGCCTCGGGCTCGCCGCGTGGGCCGCCCTGTGGTTTCGGCGAAAAAGAACGACGATCGAGCCGCGAGAGACGCCGGCCACCCTGATCGTCGAGGGACCATTTCGCATAAATCGCAACCCAATCTACACAGGCATGACATTCGTGATTGTCGGTATCGCAATGATGGCGGGAACGCTTGGAAGCCTCATCACCGCGTTCGCCTTCCCCGTCATCGTTACCACTCGCTTCATCAGGGGCGAGGAGGCAGCCCTCCTCTCCTCCTTCGGGGCCGAAGCAGAGCGTTATCTGGCGCGGACCCGCCGTTGGTAACGGTCCCTCAAACGGAAGCCGCAGTGGCCTTGGAGCCCGGTGTTTCATTAACAGTCGCGAAGGACATCACTTCCTTGGAGTGATATCCTTCATCACGTCGGGGTCGAGATGGACGCGATCCTCCTCGAAATGGTCGAGGATCATGTTGGCGTTGCGCTTGTGCGACTTGAAGTAGACGTCGAAAATGTCGCCGAGGAGCGGCACGGAGCCGATGACGGCGTCGAGGCCGATATTGCCGGCCATCTTCGCGAGCTTGTGGCCGGGAAGTCCGAGCTTTCGAGCCTCGTTGATCATGTAGAGACCGATGAGGCCACCTGCAGCGTCGCCGATGCCCGGGACGATGCCAAGGACCGAATCGGCTCCGAAGCGGATGCCGGTGCCGGGAATGCGGATGGCGCTATCCATGGTGCGCGCAAGGCGGCTGATGCGGCGAAGCCGGCGCAGACGATCCTCGCGGGAGAGATCGCCGAGGCGGTCCGTCGTTGTGGTGCTGGTCATCGTCGCGTTTGCCTTCCCGCTTGCGGTTGAGGTGGCCGATCGGCCCTTGCACGCGGATATGGGAAGCCGGCCGCCCGGCCGCCAGTTCCGTCCGGCCTAGGGTTTGGGACGTCCTACTTTCCGCGTCGAACGTTTCGCCGCTCCCGATCGGCAGCCGAATTCCAGGTGTCTTCGGCACGCGATCATCAAGGGGCCGCAGTTCTGGACTCCATGCGCAAGGCCGTGCTGCGGTGCGAAGCGGATGGGGAGACGTTGGTTTGGAACATGCGGGCACGCACGGCGCGGGACTGGTCGACATCGCCTTCGTCATCGTGGTCGCGGTTACCGCCGGCCTCATCCTCATGCGCGTACGCCAGCCGCCGATGGTCGGCTTCATCCTCGCCGGCGTCGCGCTCGGCCCGACGGGTCTCGGCGTCATCGACGATTCGGCCAACGTCTCGGCGCTCGCGGAGATGGGCGTGCTCCTGCTGCTCTTCTTCATCGGGATGGAAATTTCGCTGAAGGCTTTCGTCCAGAACCTCAAGCCCGCTGTGCAGATCGCCGGGGGCCAGCTCCTCGCCGCGATGGCGATCTCCTTCGGCCTGATGGCGGTGTCGACCGCGACGCTCGCCGAAGCCATCATCCTCGGCTTCATCATCGCGCTCTCCTCGACGGTCGTCGCCATGAAGATGCTCGACGACATCGGCGAGCTGCGCACCGATGTCGGGCGGATCACCGTCGGCGTCCTCATCGCGCAGGACATCGCGGTCGTGCCGATGCTGATCCTCGCGACCGCGCTGGGCGGCGAGGGGGACATCGCCTGGGGCGGCATCTTCGTGAAGATCGTCGTCGCCGTCGGCGTGCTCGCAGGGCTGCTCTGGTATCTCGGCCGGCGCGGCAAGCTCCGGATGTCCTTCGGGCCGGCGGTCGAGGAGAATGTCGAGATGCTGGCGCTCGGCTCGATCGCCTTCTGTTTCGCCGCCGCCTCGATCTCCGGCGTCGCGGGCCTGTCGCCCGCCTACGGAGCCTTCATCGCCGGTCTCCTTGTCGGCGCCTCGACGCTGCGCGCCCGCGTCATCCCGGTAATCGAGCCGATCCAGAGCGTCCTTCTCTTCGTCTTCTTTCTCTCCATCGGGCTCCTGATCGATCTCTCCTTCATCCGGCAGAACTGGGGGCTGGTGCTCGTCGCCTCGCTCTTCGTCATCGCGGCGAAGACGGTGTTCAACGTCGTGCTGACACGCCTTGCCGGCTTCGAGCACAGGATAGCGATGGAGGCGGGTCTCGCGATGGCGCAGATCGGCGAATTCTCCTTCATCATCGCCGCGGCCGCCTTCGCCTCGGGCGCCATCGGCGGCGACGTCTACCGCCTCGCCATCGCCGTCACGGCGGTGACGCTGCTCGTCTCGCCGGCCTGGATGATCCTCATGCGACGCATCGAGGGCGAGGCGCGTTTCGGCATCGCCGAGTTCCGCCACGCGCTCGCCGAGATCTACGAGGGGCAGGTCGAGACCGTCGGCCGCGGCTACCACGCGGCGGAGGAC
>JACMIV010000269.1 GCA_014380965.1 Rhizobiaceae bacterium
AGCCCGCCATCGACCTCGCGGGTCACCTGGACCCCGCCATCGGCCGTTTCGACCTTGGACGCGAAGGTGCCCTGCGGCCAGCCGAGCAAGGCGCCGAGCATTTGGCCGACCTGGTTCGAATCGTCGTCGATCGCTTGCTTGCCGAGAATCACCAGCCCGGGCTGTTCCTCGTCGACCACGCCCTTCAGGATCTTGGCGACGGCAAGCGGCTCGACCTCGTCGTCGCACTGGATCAAGATTGCGCGGTCGGCGCCCATGGCGAGCGCGGTGCGGAGCGTCTCCTGAGCTTGCTGCGGACCGACCGAGATCGTCGCGGTCACCGCGCCCTTCTCCTTCAAGCGGATCGCCTCTTCCACGGCGATCTCGTCGAAGGGGTTCATGCTCATCTTCACATTGGCGAGATCGACGCCCGTGCCGTCCGGCTTCACGCGGATCTTCACGTTGTAATCGACGACACGCTTGACGGCGACGAGGATCTTCATGTCCTGGAACTCTCCCTCTGGTCGGCCCGCAGGAAGGGCCGGAATGGCGCGCCGGCCGGTGCGGAGGACCCCGCTGGCGAGCCTCGTCCGGTCATGCGAAAATGATGGCGATCCCTATTGTATTTTGACGTAAAGGTCAAAATCACGATCGCGGTTCCAGCGGTTCTGGAGCTTTGCCGCACATCTTTCAAGTCTCGCCGGCGGCAGGCTTGCGCTTGTCCGCGACAGGACCTCGTCCTCGCTTCAAAGCGTCGCGGCGGGCCGGTCGAACAGCGGAACGCCGCGGCGTCGCAGGACGATCGTCAGGACCGCACCCGTAACGATGCCGCCGACATGCGCCCCGTAGGAAACCTCCTCGTCGCCGAGCGCCAGCATGGCGAACTGAAACCCGATCCAGAGGATCAGGAGTACGTAGGCAGGGAGCATGACGGGGATGCGCCCGAAGGCGAGCACCCAGATCCAGACGCGGGGATGCAGCATCAGATAGGCCGAAACGACCCCGGACACGGCCCCCGATCCGCCGAGCAGTGTCGCCTCGGAATCCGGCATGGTCAGACTGTGCGCCGCCGCACCCGCCGCCGCGCAGAAGAGGTAGAAGGCGAGGAACTTGAAGTGGCCGAAGGCGTCCTCGACATTGTCGCCGAAGACCCAGAGGAAGAGCATGTTCCCGAGGAGATGCCAGAAATCCAGGTGCAGGAAGGCATAGGTGACATAGGAGAATTCTCCCGGCTGGACGATGTATTGCGGCGGCAGCACGGCGAGGTCGTTTACGACCGCCGGGATGAAGCCGTAGGAGAGTTCGAAGCCGGAGAGATAGGCGCCGGTCTCGCCGGTCGCCGAGAAGAACAACCAGATGATGGCATTGGCGAGGATGAGCGCGATGGTGACATAGGGCCGGCTGATGCTCTTGAGCGCGGCGCCGTCGTAGATCGGAACGAACATCGGCTGACCCACCCTTCACCCTGTCGCGCACGATGGCCGCTGCGCTATCGGCTCGCGCCCGGCACCCACAGCACATCCGCCCGGCCACTGTCGTTGGCGATGCGGGCTGCGACGAAGAGATGGTCGGAGAGGCGGTTGACGTAGGTCATCGCGGCGGTCGAGACGGTCTCTCCGGCCGTGCGCACCAACGCGACCATCAGCCGTTCGGCACGGCGCGCCACGGTGCGGGCGAGATGGAGATGGGCGGCGGCGGGGGAGCCGGCGGGCAGGATGAAGCTCTTGAGGGGCTTGAGATCGGCGTTCATCGCGTCGATCTCGCGCTCCAGCCGCGCGACCTGCGAAGGGATGATCGCGAGACGCTCATAGGGCAGAGGCTCGCCCGTCTCGGGCGTCGCCAGATCGGCGCCGAGATCGAAGAGGTCGTTCTGGATCGTCGCGAGCATCCGGTCGAGATCGCCCTCGGTGTAGAGCCGCGCCATGCCGATCGTGCCGTTCAGCTCGTCGACGGTGCCGACGGCCTCGATCCGGATATCGGATTTCAACCGCCGCTCGCCGTTGCCAAGACCCGTCGTCCCGTCGTCGCCAGTCTTGGTGTATATGCGGTTCAGCTTGACCATGTCGGCCCTTCGCTTGAGGTGAGACGCTTGTGATTAGCCTGATCCAGTCAGCGCGCGAAGAGCAGCGCCCCGACGATGACGATGACGGCGACGCCCTGAAGCATCACGCGTGCTCGCATCAGCTTCTGCGAGGTGTTGCCGTCGCCGCCGCGCATCATGTTGAACAGGCCCATCACGAGCACGACGGCGACCGCGCCCATGACGATCAGCGCGATGAAGGTAAAGATGTCCGACATGGTGCGTGACGGTTCCGCTGGAAGGATCGATGGGGCGGTATAGGCCAGCATCCCGGCGCAAGCGAGGCCTGTGGCGAGACTTCGTCTCCCGTGCGGCGCTTTGCGCCGTCACCCGTCGTTTCGGGCCGGTGGTGGCGTCGGCCTGTATGTCGCCGCGGCGACGCCCGCACCCGCAAGCGCCATGCCGGCAAGCTGGAGCGGCGTCAGCGTTTCCTCGAAGAGGACGAAGGCCATGAGGGCAGTGACGCCCGGGGTGAGATACATGAGCGACGAGACCTTCGAGACGGCGCCCTCGCGGATGAGGAAGAGGAGAAGGAAGATCGCTCCGATCGACAGGACGAGCGTCAGCCAGAGCAGCGCGAAGACGAACTCGCCCGTCAGCTCCATCCGCCACGTCTCGAAGAGGATCGCGGCCGGCAGCACCGGGACGAGGGCGCCGAGATATTGCAGCGTCGTGCCGACGCGTAGATCGACGCCGCCGACGAAGCGCTTCTGCCAGACCGTGCCGATGGAGATTGCGAGCGCCGCGATTCCTGCGGGAAGAAGCGTCGTCACGGAGAGGCCGGAGCCGGTTCCAAGCTTCGGATAGACGACGAGGAAGACGCCGAGGAGCCCGAGCGCGAGCCCTGCGATCTCGCGGGCGCCGACCCGTTCGCCGAGAAAGCGGGCCGCCATCACCGCGGTCAGGACCGGCTGAAGCCCGACGATCAGCGCCGCGATCCCTGCCGACAGCCCGTGCCGGACGGCGAAGAACACGCCGCCGAGATAGACGCCGTGGATCAGCGCGCCCGCGATCATCGCGTGAAGCGCCGGTCCCCGTCCGGGCCAGCCCTTCGGGACCGTCACTGCGAAGGGCAAGAGGACGGCGAGGGCGAGCGCGAAGCGCAGCGCGAGGAAGCCGAAGGGCTCGGCATGGGGCATCGCATAGCGCGCGCCGATGAAGCCGGTTGACCAGAGGACGACGAAGAGGGCGGGGAAGAAGGGTATGAGCCTCGACATTCAGGGCGAGCCTTCCTCGATGGAGCGATGCAGGCGGGTTCCGTACGCCGGAGATCGCCGCGGCGATGGGTCGGGACGAACGGGGTCGCCAGTCGGGCGCTTGTCAGGCCTTCGGTTCGCCCGGCTCGTTCCAGGGGTCCTTGCGGGGCGGCTGACGGCCGAAATTCGGGGCGGCCGTGTCCTGTCCGGCTTCGACGATCGAGCGCCGGATGGCGCGGGTGCGGGTGAAGAGCGCGTGGAGCGCATCGCCGTCGCCCCAACGGATGGCGCGCTGGAGGGTCGCGAGATCCTCCGAGAAGCGGGCGAGCATTTCGAGGACGGCGTCGCGGTTGTGGAGAAAGACGTCGCGCCACATCGTCGGGTCGGAGGCTGCGATGCGGGTGAAGTCGCGGAAACCCGAGGCGGAGAACTTCACGACCTCGGACTGCGTCACCGTCTCGAGATCGGCGGCCGTGCCGACGATGTTGTAGGCGATGAGATGCGGCACATGGCTGACGATGGCGAGGACGAGATCATGGTGCTCCGGCGTCATCACCTCCACCTTCGAGCCCAAGGCTTCCCAGAAGGCCGTCAGTCTTGCGACCGCTTCCGGGTCCGTGTCCGAGACGGGCGTCAGGATCGACCAGCGGTTCTCGAAGAGCTCTAGGAAGCCGGCATCGGGCCCCGATTGTTCGGTGCCGGCGAGGGGATGGGCGGGGATGAAATGGACGCCGGCGGGCAGGTGCGGCAGCATCTGCTCGATCACCGAGCCCTTGACGGAGCCGACGTCCGAGACGATGGCGCCGGGCTTCAAAGCGCTTGCGATCTCCCGGGTGACGGCGCCCGACGCGCCGACCGGGATCGACAGGATCACGAGGTCGGCGTCCCGGACCGCGTCGGACGCCTCGCGGTGGTAGCTGGTGCCAAGTCGAAGTTCCTCGGCCCGTTCCAGCGTTTCCCGGCTTCGGGTCGAGATCGCCACCTCCCCGGCAAGCCCGCGGTCGCGGATGTTGATCGCGATCGACGAGCCGATGAGGCCGATGCCGATCAGCGCGACCTTACCGAAGAGCGGTTCGGTCATGCGCTGTTTCCGGCCATGAAGACGGACAGCGCCTCGACGACGCCTCGATTCGCCTCCTCCGTGCCAATGGTGAGGCGCAGCGCGTTCGGAAAGCCGTAGCCGGCGACGCGGCGCAGGATGAAGCCGCGCTGCGTCAGGAAGGCGTCGGCCTCGGCGGCGGTCTTGCCGGGCGTCTCGGGAAAGTGCACGAGCGCGAAATTCGCGACGCTCGGCGTCACGTCGAGGCCGAGCGCGGTCAGTTCCTCGGTCACGTAGGCCAACCAATGGGTGTTGTGTTCGACGGCGCGTTCGACATGGGCCCGGTCGCGGACGGCGGCAGCGCCGGCGGCGATGGCGAGGGCGTTGATGTTGAACGGTCCGCGAAAGCGGTTTAGCGCGGCAACGATCGCCTCCGGGCCGTACATCCAGCCGACGCGCAGCGCGGCGAGGCCATGAATCTTCGAGAAGGTCCGGGTCATCACGACGTTGTCGGCCTCCGAGACGAGCTCGATGCCGGCCCCGTAATCGTTGCGGCGGACATATTCGGCATAGGCTGCGTCGAGAACAAGGATGACGTGGCCGGGTAGCCCTTCGTGAAGGCGCCGCACTTCGTCGAAAGGCAGGTAAGTGCCGGTCGGATTGTTCGGATTGGCGAGAAAGACAAGCTTGGTCCTCGCCGTCACACAGGCGAGGATCGCGTCGACGTCGGCGCGCGCCTCGCTCTCCCTGGCGACGACCGGCGTCGCACCGGCGGAGCGGATGTAGATGTCGTAGACGAGAAAGCCGTGCTCGGTGTGGATCGCCTCGTCGCCCTCGGTGAGATAGCCGGTGCAGAGGAGTCCGAGCAGCTCGTCGGAACCGTTGCCGCAGAGAATGTTGCGCACGTTCAGCCCGTGAGTCTCGGCGATCGCCTGCCGAAGCGCCGTCGCCTGCCCGTCGGGATAGAGCTCGAGGGAGTCGGCGGCCGCGACCATTGCCGCGCGTGCCAGTGGGGACGGGCCGATGGGCGTCTCGTTCGAGGAGAGCTTGTGCAGCGTCACGCCCGAGGGCGCATGGCTCTTGCCGGGGACGTAGGCCTCGATGTCGAGGACGCCCTTCTTGGGCGTCGGCTTGCGGGCAGTGTTGCCGAAAGAGGGCTCGGCGAGGGGCGATGCCATGGTCACTCGTCCTTGCAAGGGGAGACGAACTGGGTTCGGCGGACGCAGAGCGCCGCAGACGCTGCGGACGGCGTTCTACGCGCCCGGCCGGAAGGGAGCCGCATAGCCTCCGACGGCGCGGATGTCGAGGTCTGCGCAAGGAGCGGACTCAGTCTGCGAGGTTGATGCGAAGAGGATGCTGGCTCTCGACCCTGCGTGATCGGCACCGATGATGTCGGGCGCAGCGGCAGCGATGAAGCGGGCGACCGCCTCGCGCGAGCCCGACGCAACGAAGCATCCGATCTCGAAGGGGACGGGATCGGCGAGCGGCGGGGCAAGGACGAGTGCCGGTGCCGCAGCCTCGCGCAGCGGCGTGTCGAGGAAGGGCAGGCGCGAGACGATCTGCGCGGATTTCAGGCCGTCCCACCAGGGACCGGCCTCCTCGTCGATGAGGACGACGCCGAGCCGGTCGCCGCCTTCCTCCATCCACGCGACGACCTCCCCCGCCGTGTCGAGCGCGAGAAGGGGCACTGTGAAGCCGAATGTGAAACGTGCGACTTCCACTGCGGCGACGCTGTCATCCCCTTTGGAGACGGCGACCTCGAAGGGTGCCTGGAGCGCGGTGAAGGTCGAGATGATCTCGCGCCAGAGATGCTCGACCGCAGTGATCGGCAGATGGCCCTCGTGGCGCCGTGCCAGGCGGCGCATCATGTCCGCCTCGCGCCCCGGACGAAAGGCCGCGCCGTTGCGCGCCGTGCCCTTCACCTCGATCAGCTCGTCGATGACCATGGCGCGCTGCATGAGAAGGCGATGCACCGACTCGTCGATCGCGTCGATCTTGGCGCGCAGTTCCGCCAGCCTCGATGGGTCTCGTTCCGCCGCGGCCGTCATCGCTTCTCCCTTGCCTCAGGTCCTTCGTCGCTGCGAGTTTCTATCGGTCGGCCGGCGAAGTTGCAAAGCCGGTCGGACAATGTCGGCTACGCTGCCTGATCGCGCCGGCGCGCATCCCACGCTTGCGTCGGCCCCACCAGCGTGATGTGTGTCGCCGACCCGGAAACGACGGCACAGTCTGATGACGAGCATCCACCCTCTATCCACCCCCCTCGGCAAGGACGAGACCGAAGATGTCGCAAGGCGCGAGGCACGCCAGCCGTCGAGCCTCGTGATGCGCTTCGGCGAGGACGCGCCGCTGCGCCTCGACGCCGGGCGCGATCTTTCGCCCTTCCAGATCGCCTACACGACGCACGGCACGCTGAACGCCGAAAAGTCCAATGCCATCCTCGTCTGCCATGCCCTGACGGGCGACCAGTACGTCGCGAGCCCCAATCCGGTGACCGGCAAGGCCGGCTGGTGGCAGGCGCTCATCGGGCCGGGAAAGCCGATCGATACGAGCCGCTATTTCGTCGTCTGCTCGAACGTCATCGGCGGCTGCATGGGCTCGACGGGTCCGGCGTCGATCGATCCGGCCACGGGCGAGCCCTATGCGCTCGACCTTCCGGTGCTGACGATCCGCGACATGGTGCGCGCGCAGGCAATGCTGATCGACCGGCTCGGGATCGACACGCTGTTCGCGGTCATCGGCGGGTCGATGGGCGGCATGCAGGTGCTGGAGTGGACCGTGAGTTTTCCGAAGCGCGTCTTCGCGGCGCTGCCGATCGCCACCGGCGCGCGGCACTCTTCGCAGAACATCGCCTTCCACGAGGTCGGGCGACAGGCCGTCATGGCGGATCCCGACTGGCGGAACGGGCGCTACATCGCGGCGGGAACGCGACCGCACAAGGGGCTTGCCGTCGCCCGCATGGCCGCGCATGTCACCTATCTCTCGGAAGCGGCGCTCCAGCGCAAATTCGGCCGCAACCTGCAGGACCGCACCAGCCTCGGCTTCGGCTTCGACGCCGACTTCCAGATCGAGAGCTACCTGCGCTACCAGGGCATGACCTTCGTCGACCGGTTCGACGCGAACGCCTATCTCTACATGACGCGGGCGATGGACTATTTCGACATCGCCGGGGACTTCGGCGGGCGCCTTGCCGACGCCTTCAAGAACACGGCGACACGGTTCTGCCTCGTCTCGTTCACCTCCGACTGGCTGTTTCCGACCGAGGAAAACCGGGCGGTCGTCCACGCGCTGAACGCTGCGGCCGCATCCGTCTCCTTCGTCGAGATCGAGACCGACCGAGGCCACGACGCCTTCCTTCTCGAAGAGCCGAAGTTCTTCGAGGCGATCGCCGGCTTCGTCTCGTCGGCGGCGCGCATGCGGGGGATCGCCTGATGGAGTCGCCCGTCCCGACTTCGGACCTCGTGGCGGCGGAGACCGCCGCGCGCATCGATCTCCAGGTGATCGCCGACCTCGTCGCCCCCGGCAGCCGCGTGCTCGACGTCGGCTGCGGCGACGGCTCGCTGCTCGATCTCCTTCAGAAGAAGCGCCGCGTCGACGGACGGGGGATCGAGCTGTCGCAGATGGGCGTCAACGAGTGCGTCGCGCGCGGCCTGTCGGTGATCCAGGGCGATGCCGATCGCGACCTCGTCCACTATCCCGACGACGCCTTCGACTACGTCATCCTCTCCCAGACCATCCAGGCGACGCGCAACCCGAAGATCGTGCTCCAGGAGCTCCTGCGCATCGGCAACCGCGCGATCGTGTCCTTCCCGAACTTCGGGCACTGGTCGATCCGCCTCGCCCTCGGCTTCACCGGCCGGATGCCGGTGACGCAGAACATCAGCTATGCCTGGTACGAGACGCCGAACATCCATTTCTGCACCATGCGCGACTTCGTGGAGCTGACGGGGGAGATCGGCGCGAGGATCGAGACCGCCGTCGCCATCAACGCCACCGGGCAGAAGATGGGAATGCGCATGCCCTGGGCGTTCTGGAACCTGTTCGGCCAGCAGGGGGTGTTCGTGCTGGAGCGGTAGCGCCAGAACCGATATCGGGAGAAGCACGCGTGGCTATCGTCTTCGATCCGGAAAAGGACGCGACCAGCATCGATAAGCACGGGATCTCTTTGGGGCGAGCGATCGATTTTACTGTCGTTGCCTTCGTGGAGGACAACAGGCGCGAGTAAGGTGAGGCTCGCATTCGAGCTTTCGGCGAGATAGACGGCGTTGCCCATTGCCTTGTATGCGCTCCGCGAGACGATGATACTCGGATCATCAGTTTGCGTCGTGCTCACGCAAAGAAGATGAGGCGCTATGTCCGACAAATTTGACCTGCGTTTCGACCGTGGAAACCCCGAATGGACCGATGCAGATTTCGCTATCGCAAAAACGGCGGAGTCGCTGCCGGCCGCCGCATTGGCAGCTTTTCCCAAAACACCGACTGCTTCCTCGGCTCTGGCGAAAGTCTCCGTCCAAATACACTTGAGTGAAGACGTCCTCCGGTTCTTTCAAGCCGGAGCGTCTGGCTGGGAAGCTCGGATCGAAGACGCACTACGGAGTGTGATGGCGCGTTGAAGCGCCATCGACCGCATCAATGACAAGTGCAACCAACAACAGCCCGCTTCATAGGTTCACCGCCTTCATCCCCGCTTCCGGATAGCGCGTCCCTGCCGTCGCATCCTTGTGGAACGCCGCGTCAAGCTCCTCGAGATCGTCCGCGGAAAGGACGACCGACGCGCCGGCGACGTTCTCTTCGAGATAGGCAACGCGCTTGGTGCCGGGGATGGGGACGATGTCGTCGCCTTGCGCGAGGACCCAGGCGAGCGCGACCTGCGAGGCCTTGACGCCGTTCTTCGACGCGATCGATTCCACGAGGGCGACGAGCTTCAGGTTCGTCGCGAAGTTCTCGCCGGAAAAACGCGGAGACCCTTTGCGGAAGTCGCCCTCGGGAAGGTCGTCGGGCGTCTTGAACCGGCCGGTGAGGAAGCCTCGCCCAAGCGGCGAATAGGGCACGAAGCCGATGCCGAGCTCGCGGACGGTGGGCAGGATTTCCTCCTCCGGCTCGCGGCTCCAGAGCGAATACTCCGTCTGGAGGGCGGCGATCGGGTGCTCTTTGTGAGCCCTGCGGATCGTCTCGGGCGCGGCTTCGGAAAGCCCGAGATACAGCACTTTTCCTTCCTCGACGAGGCGCGCCATCGTGCCGACGGTGTCCTCGATCGGCGTGTTCGGGTCGACGCGGTGCTGGTAGTAGAGGTCGATGACCTCGACGCCGAGACGCTTCAGGCTCGATTCGCAAGCCTGCCGCACGTAGTCCGGCCGGCCGGAAATGCCGAGACGCTCGCCCTTCGGGCCGCGGACATTGCCGAACTTCGTCGCGAGGATAACCTGATCGCGCCGGCCCTTGATGGCCTTGCCGACGAGTTCCTCGTTGCGCCCGACGCCGTACATGTCTGCGGTGTCGAGGAAGGTGACGCCGAGGTCGATGGCGCGTTGGATCACGGTCGTCGATTGCGCGTCGTCGCCTTCGCCGTAGAACTCCGACATGCCCATGCAGCCGAGCCCGATCGAGGAGACCGTCAGATCGCGGCCGAGTGTTCGCTTGTCCATGGCGGGATGCCTTTCGTCGAATGACTGGGATGCCGTGAAGATAGGGCGCGCTGGCGTCCGGTCATCCTCGCGTGGCGCGGGCATCACGAATGATCGAGCGTCTCGCGGCGGTGCGCTCCTGCGCCCTGCGGAATGAGCATAGGCTTGAGGATCCTTTGGCGCTCGCGTCGCGCGCTCGCAACGGGCAGGCCGCGATAGACCTGCTTCGTCGCCTCGATGAGGATCACGCCGGAAAAGATCGGCCAGAGGCGGCGTCCGGTCCGTTCGAGCGTAGGACCCAGCGCGATCAGCGAGCGTCGGCGAAAAGGCGGAAAGAGCAGCGCGTCGGACCAGGCCGAGGGCGTGAACAGCGCTTCGCGCAAAAGCTGCATGAGCTGGCCGCGCGACCAAGGGCGGCCCGAGCCGAAGGGTGTGTGCTCGAAACGCGCCCAGACGCCGCGCCGGTTCGGCACGACGAGGACGATCCGCCCCCCCGGCGCCAGAACTCGCCAGCATTCGGCGAGCATGTCGAGCGGGTTCTCGGCGAACTCGAGCGCGTGGACCATGAGCACCCGGTCGATCGAAGCATCGCTCAGCGGCAGTTCCTCGAGATCGACGAGCGCGGTGCGCGAGGCGCTGCCGAGCGGCCAGTTCACTGCGCCCTGCGTCGCCGGCATGAAGGCGAGCGCGCGCTCGCAGTCGCCGGCGAAGCGGTCGAGATAGGGCAATGCGTAACCGAGCCCGAGAAGCCGCTCCGCACGGATCTCGCGCCACATCGGCATCAGACCGGCGGCAACGGCCCGCTCCGCTGCCATGCCGAGAGACGAGGCGTAAAATTCCCTGAGATCGAGGATGTCTGCGTTCATTCTGCCGGTATGGGCCTCGCGTGCCGCTGGCGGCGCGGGCGGGATGGAGTGCGGAGCCTTCAGTCTCGTGAACGTCGCTCGGATGGCAGGCTCGATACTGCGGAACCGAAGAAACCGCTGCGGGGGACTGCCACCCGGAACCTATAGCCTGATCCCCGCGGCCGCAGAAGAGTGGAGATGCCGATCAGGATGCCTGTCCCATGTCCATCGCCGCACCGACGGGTTTCCTCCGGCGGCCGGCCGCGCTACTTGCTCGCCCGAAGCCGTCGATCGATGAAGATCGAGCGCGCTGCACCGGAAACGAGGCGACATGTCCGACATCCAGATCCGCCAGTTCGCCTGCCGGAGCGACAATTTCGGCGTGCTCGTCCACGATCCGGCCTCGGGTACGACCATTTCGATCGACGCGCCTGACGAGGCGCCGATCGTCGCCGCGCTGAAGGCCGAAGGCTGGCGCCTGACGCACATCCTCACCACGCATCACCATGGCGACCATGTCGAAGCCAATCTCGCGTTGAAGACTGCCTACGGCGTCGAGATCGTCGGGCCGCAAAAGGAGCGGGCGCAGATTCCGGGCATCGACCGCGCCGTTGCAGGCGGCGACGCGTTCGAGATGGGGGGCATCGCCGTCGAAGCGATCGATACGCCGGGCCACACGCTTGGCGAGCTCTCGTATCACCTGCCGGCGGCCAAGGCAGTGTTTGCCGGCGACGCGCTCTTCTCGCTCGGCTGTGGGCGGCTGTTCGAAGGAGATGCCGCGATGATGTGGGCCTCGTTGCAACGTCTGCGAATGCTCCCCGACGACACGATGCTCTATTGCGGCCACGAGTATACGACGACGAACGCGCGTTTCTCGATCGACGTCGATCCCGGCAACACCGCGTTGCGCAACCGTGTGGAGGAGGTGGAGAGGCTGCGCATCGCCGGCCGGCCGACGCTGCCGGTCTTGCTCGGCACGGAAAAGCACACCAATCCGTTCCTGCGCGCCGACAATCCCGATCTCATGGCCGCCCTCGGCATGAGCGGAGCCGAGCCCGCCGACGTCTTCGCAACCCTCCGCGAGAAGAGGAACTCGTACTGATGAGCACCGCAGCGCTTTCCATCGTCAAGCAGTTCGGCTTGAAGCCCCATCCCGAAGGCGGCTGGTATCGCGAGAGCTTCCGCGACACGCAGGCCGACGAGACCGGGCGCGCCCGCTCGACCGCGATCTACTACATGCTCGAGGCCGGAGACACGTCGGAATGGCACCGGGTCACCGACGCTGCCGAGGCATGGCACTGGTATGCCGGCGCACCGCTCGTCATCACCGTTTCCGAGAACGGCCACGACGCCTCCGCGCACCGCCTCGGCCCGAACTTCCAGATGAACGAACAGCCCCAGTTCGTGGTGCCGGCCGGCTGGTGGCAGACGGCGACGAGCCTTGGCGAATACACGCTCGTCGGCTGCACGGTCTCGCCGGGCTTCGACTTCGACAAGCTCGAAATTGCGCCGAAGGATTGGCGCCCGACACCGCGCAAGGCGAGCGTGTAAAACGCGGCAGGGGGCGGCCGCACTACGGTCTACCGGGTTCATGAAACCGGACGAATTCGCCGCTCTCTGGTCTCGGATGTCTTGCCAGGCAAACTGATCTCGACCCATGCCTGACCACCACTGGCTCCAATATGCCAAGCGATCTCGAGGTCTCGATGCAGAAGCCGATCGTCGCGCCGGGTCTTTCCCAGGAGCGGTGGGCGATCAGGGCAAAGCGATCGTTCGATTTGGCGATGGCAAGGCCGGCGCGGTCGCCGACGGAAAAGCCAGCGCCGCGGGTCGCACGGCGAAGGCATCCTGCAGAGAGCACCTGCCGCTCGTCGAATACGACGGCGGAGAGGTGTAGCGCGTCGGGAATCGACCCGACCGTCGGATCATCCATTCCGTACTCGTTCAGCCTGGCGGCAACCTCGGACGGATTGACCGCACTCACGACGGCATATTTGGCAGAACGG
>JACMIV010000270.1 GCA_014380965.1 Rhizobiaceae bacterium
AGCCGGCGCTGGCCGCCATGGCGAAGGCAGCCGGCGTCGATCGGATCGCGACATTCGGGGACAGCGATGCGGCGGACTTCCGGTTGACGGAATTCGCGTCCGACGGCGACGGCGCACGCATGACGGCAACTGTCTCCGGCACACCGGTGGACGTACGGATCAGTTCTCCCGGCAAGCATGTCGCCGACACTCTCACCGCCGTGCTCGGGGCAGCGTCCCTGATGGGTGCGGACGTCATCGCCACTGCCGCCGCGCTGTCGAGCTGGCGAACCGGCAAGGGGCGCGGGGAGCGCTCCAGCCTCGCTGCCGGCGCGACGGGCCGCATCACCCTCCTCGACGAGAGCTACAACGCAAATCCCGTCGCGATGCGCGCGGCGATCAGCGTCCTTTCCGCGACTGTGCCGGGGCCGGACGGCCGCCGGATCGCCGTCCTCGGCGACATGCTGGAGCTCGGAGAGCAGGCAGCCGAGATGCATGCAGGTCTCGCCGATGCGCTGGTGAAAGCCGGCGTCGACAAGGTGTTCCTCGCGGGCGAGGCAATGAAGGCGCTCGACGATGCGCTCGACCAGACCATCGCCTGCGAGTGGCATGAGACGGTGGGTGAACTCGGCAAGAGTCTTCTCCGCCAAGTCCGGGCCGGCGACGTCGTCACCGTCAAGGCATCGAACGGGGTCGGGCTCGCGAGGATCGTCGACGCACTGGTCGCCGCCTATCCGAAGGAAGCCGCCGCTTCGCCGAAGGCCGTCTTCGTCTCCCCTCCCGTGCCATCCATCGGGGTGCCCTTGGCCGACCCATCGGAGGCTGGTCCGTCGAAGGCCATACCAACGCCGGCCGACGCAGGCGGCCTCGCGACGCGTCAGGAGACCTGATCGATGTTCGAGTTCCTCGGCCAGTTCTCCGACGAGATCCCCGGCTTCAACGTCTTCCGCTACATCACCTTCCGGACCGGAAGCGCGATGATCACGTCCTTCATCGTGGTCTTCCTGTTCGGACCCGCGATCATCGCCAACCTTCGCATCCGCCAGGGCAAGGGTCAGCCGATCCGTGCGGACGGGCCGCAGACGCATTTCAAGAAGGCCGGCACGCCGACGATGGGCGGGCTGATGATCCTGACGGGCATCATCGTCTCGACGCTGCTCTGGGCGGATCTCTCCAACATCTACGTCTGGACGGTGCTGCTCGTCACGGTCGGCTTCGGCGCGATCGGGTTCTACGACGACTACCTGAAGGTGACGAAGCAGTCGCACAAGGGCTATTCCGGCAAATGGCGGCTCGGGCTCGAGTTCATCATCGCCAGCTTCGCGGCCGCCCTCATCGTCTATGCCGGCACCGGGAGCTTCGCCTCCTCGCTCGCGTTTCCGTTCGTCAAATCGCTGCTGATCGACCTCGGCCTTTTCTACATCGTCTTCGCCGCCTTCGTGATGGTGGGCTCGGGCAATGCCGTGAACCTCACCGACGGTCTCGACGGCCTTGCCATCGTGCCGATCATGATCGCCTGCGGCGCCTTCGGCCTCATCGCCTACCTCTCCGGGAACGTCAATTTCGCCAATTATCTGCAGATCCACTACGTCTTCGGAACGGGCGAGCTTGCGGTCGTTTGCGGCGCCGTCATCGGGGCGGGGCTCGGCTTTCTCTGGTTCAATGCGCCGCCGGCGGCGATCTTCATGGGCGATACCGGATCGCTGGCGCTCGGCGGGATGCTCGGCGCGATCGCCGTCGCCACCAAGCACGAGATCGTCCTTGGCATCATCGGCGGCCTCTTCGTCATCGAGACCCTGTCGGTGATGATCCAGGTGATCCACTTCCGCCTGACCGGCCGCCGGGTCTTCCTGATGGCCCCGATCCACC
>JACMIV010000271.1 GCA_014380965.1 Rhizobiaceae bacterium
CCGGTCGTCTTGGCGAGGGTCGCCATAGCAGGCCCGGCCGGCTTCGGCGGCGGCACGGCCGGCGCGACGCCTGCCGCCGGCATCGGCACCCACGGCAAGGCCTTCGTCGACTTCCAGAACGACGTCACCGCCAAGGACATCCGGCTTGCGGCGCGCGAGGGCTTCCGTTCGGTCGAGCACATCAAGCGCTTCACCACCAACGGCATGGCGACCGATCAGGGCAAGACGTCGAACATCCACGGCATCGGCGTCGCGGCGGAGGCGCTCGGCACAACCATGCCCGCGATCGGCCTCACGACGTTCCGCGCGCCGTTCACGCCCGTCACCTTCGGGACGATCGCGGGCTTCGCGCGCGGCGAACTCTTCGACCCCACCCGCAAGACCCCGATCCACGACAGCGCGGAGGCCGAAGGCGCGGTGTTCGAGGATGTCGGCACCTGGAAGCGCGCCTGGTATTTTCCGCGCGGGGCCTCGATGCACGACGCAGTCAAGCGCGAGTGCCGTGCGGTGCGCGAGGCCGCCGGCCTCTTCGACGCCTCGACGCTCGGCAAGATCGAGGTCTGCGGGCCGGACGCCGCCGCCTTTCTCGACCTCCTCTACGCGACGCCGCTGTCCAGCCTTGCCGTCGGCAAATGCCGCTATGCGATCATGCTGAGCGAGGCGGGCACGATTTTCGACGACGGCATCGTCGCCCGGATCGGCGAGAGCCGTTATCATGTGACGACGACGACGGGCGGCGCGCCGCGCGTCTTGAACCACATGGAGGACTATCTCCAGACCGAGTTCCCGCATCTGAAAGTCTGGCTGACCTCGATCACCGAGCAATGGGCGACGATCGCGATCCAGGGTCCGAAGGCGCGGGAGGTGGTGACGCCTCATGTCGGCGGGATCGACATTTCGCCGGAGGCCTTCGCGCATATGTCGGTCGCCACGGGCACGTTCATGGGCGTGCCCTGCCGACTCTTCCGTGTCTCCTTCACCGGCGAAGAGGGATTCGAGATCAACGTGCCGTCGAACCACGGCCGCGCGGTCTGGGATGCTTTGCGCGAACTTGGCCGGCCGCACGGGCTCGAGCCGTATGGGACGGAGGCCATGCACGTCCTTCGCGCGGAGAAGGGCTACATCATCATCGGGCAGGAGACCGACGGGACGGTCACGCCCGCCGACGTTCAACTCGGTTGGGCGGTCTCTAAGAAGAAGGCGGACTTCGTCGGCAAGCGCGGGCTGCAGCGGCCCGACCTCGTGCGGATGGGACGCAAGCAACTCGTCGGACTTCTCGCCAAGAACCCGCTTGCGGTGCTGGAAGAGGGGGCGCAGATCGTCGCCGAGCCGAACCAGCCGGTACCGATGACGATGATCGGCCATGTCACGTCGAGCTACTGGTCGGAAACGCTCGGGCGCTCGATCGCCCTGGCGCTGGTCGAGGACGGGCCGGCGCTGAAGGGCAAGACGCTTTTCGTGCCGATGCCGAAGGAGACGGTTCCCGTCGAGGTGACCGCTCCGATATTCTTCGATCCGGAAGGGGAGCGGCTGCATGGCTGATCCGAGCACGTCAATCATGGCAGGCACGACGCCTGCCCAGCCGTTGCGCGCGCTGGAGGCCCTCGGCGGCCACTACGGCTCCGGGCCAGGCGTCGCGATGACGCCGATTCCGGCGCGGGCGCATGTGAGCCTTCGGTCGCGCCCGGAAACGGTCTCGGCCTTGGGGCAAGCGCTCGGGATCGCACTGCCGCTCCGCCCGAAGACGAGCGCGGAGGCAGACGGCCTTGCCGCGCTCTGGCTGGGGCCGGAGGACTGGCTCCTCGTCGGCGCCGACGCTGCAAGCCGCAGCGCCACAGATCTGATCGCTGCCGTCGAGGGGTCGGGCATCGCTGCGCACTCTGCCGTCGACGTGTCCAATCGCTATGTCGGGATCACCGTCGACGGACCTGCGGCGCAGGCGGTGCTGTCGGCCGGCTGCCCGCAGGATCTGCGGCTTCGGACGTTTCCGGTGGGCGCCGTCAGTCGCAGCGTGATGTCGAAGGCCGACGTCGTGATCTGGCGCCGCGGGGAGACGCGCTTCGAGGTGCTCTGCGTCCGGTCCTTCGCGGACTATGTCTGGGCGTTTCTGGTCGAGGCGGCGAGGGCGCCGGCGGTGTGAGGAACAGTCGTTGAGGGACTCTCGGCGTCACGCGGCCTTCGACGGCGGTGCCGCTGTTCGCACCGTCAGATGAATGGCCGTCGCCGTAAAGGATAGGACGATGCCTTCCTCTCGCTAAAGCGCCGCCAGCATTGCGAAGAGGTTGGCGGCAGTCGGATTGCCGGATGCGCTGAGCATTCGCATCAGCGTCTTCGGCTGCTTCCCCAACCGGTCGGCGAAACGCGGAAAGCCGATCGTCGCGTCGACATAGTTGCGGAGAACGAGTTTTCCCGTGGACACGTCGCCCGTCACGAAGAGCTCCGCCGCCTCGCGGAGCATCCCGACGCGGAGCATCCCGACGCGAAACTCCGGATCGCGTTCGGCTCGGGCTTGATCGTTTCGCTGACCGGGCGTGTGAGCGACATGTCGGGATTAGCCTTTCAAGTTTCGGTATTCGGCCCAATAGGCCCGGGCCATGTCGATATGTTTCCGTTGCTGGCGTTTGGTGCCACCCTGGAGGAGAAGGGCGACCCGCTCTCCGTCCCTCGCGAAGCAGATGCACAGTCCGGGTCCCTAATCGATCCGGCGCTCCATCACCGCGTCTCCGACGTGTTTCCCGTCGCCGAGATGGCCGCTTTCCATTCGGCGGATGGCAACTTGCACCTTCAGCGCCGCCTGATGATCGAGCCCGTCGGGCCATGCCCTGAACGGCCCGATGTCCCGGCCGACCACGTATTCTACGATTTCGAACGCCATTCCGGTTGACTATATGTCACCATGATACGCGTGTATCATGCGATGATCGTCTCGCTCACAATCCGGCCATCGCCAGAATGTGGTTGTCCCAAAGCACGCGGTCCGACGGTCGCCGGTCCACCTCGTCCGCCAGGAGCATCACGTCTCCTTGGCCGCCGGTGGCGATGAAGCCTGCGTGGACCGGCGCGAGGCCGCAGGTTTCGGTCAGCGTGTATCGGCCGGCGGGACGGGTCGCTGCAGCGTCGAAGGTGAGGATGGCGTTGCCCTTCGGCGAGGCGAGGGCGATGAGGCTGCCGTCTGTGCTGGCGGCGACGGAGCCGACATAATTGGCAAGCGAGGCCAACGGCTCGGGATCGAGCGGGACGAGGGCGATCGACTCCCCGCGGGACGCGAAGCCGACGAGCTGGGGGAGGTCGGAAGGGTTGCCCTCGTACTGGCAGCCGAACCAGACGCGCTGTCTTGCGTCGACCGCGAGATGGCGAATGGAAAGCTGGTGCAGCTCGTGGCCGAGCGTCTGCTTCTCGATCAGCCGGCCCGTCCGGCGCTCGATGAAGGCGAGGGAGGGCTCCATGGTCGGAAGGTTCAGCTTTTGGCGGCCGAAATCGGGATGCGTCTCGATGCCGCCGTTTGCGACGACGATCGTCTCGCCGTCCGGCATCAGCAGCGCTTCGTGCGGGTCCATGCCATGCGTCGGAAACTCGCCGACCCGCCGAAACCCGGCGCCGACATCGTAGATGCCGACGAGGCCTTCGGCCGTCTCGATCTCGTTCTCCGTGGCGTAGAGAAGCCGGCCGTCTGGCGAGAAGAAGCCGTGGCCGAAGAAATGTCGGCCGTCTTGCGAAGTGATCGTGTGAAGCGTCCTGCCGCTCGCCGGGTCGAAGACGACGGCAAAGGTGCGCGGCCGGCGGGCAAAGGCGACGGCGCGCCGCGTGATTGGGTCGAAGGTGATGTCGTGGCCGCGGTCGGGAAGGTCGACCAGCGAGAGGATCCGGCCCTCCTCGGTGAAGACCGCGCAGCCGTAGCTCCCGTCGGCCTTTTGGCAGGCGGCGCCGAAGACGGCCTCCGTGCGGGACAAGGCTTCGGCGGAGTGCGGTGTCAGGGAAGCGGCGAAGGCGGCTCCGGCCGATGCGAGGAAGCTGCGGCGATCGATGAGGCGCATCGCGTCAGTCTCCGTCGAGTGCCGAGAAGCCGGCACTGAGGCCCAGCGCCGGGGCGAGCTGAGCGGTGAAGAGGTCTTGGAGGCTCTGCGTGAGGATGACGAGATAGCCGACGCCCGAGCGCTTGTCCGGGTCGGCGGAAGCGATGGCCAGAGGCAGGCCGATCGTCTGAAAGGTGCGGCCGGCATTGCCGAACTCGAAGGCGATCGAGGCCTTCGCCCATCGCTCGGGCTCCGGCAGGAGGTCGGCGATCTTCGACGTGTCGTAGAGCTCGGAGAGGCCGGAGAAGTTCGAATGGAGGCTTGCATCCGTCAGCTCCGACCGCTGGTAGATCCAGGCCCTCGGATTGGTCTTCTCGATCGTCTCGCCGATGGCAGGGTTCAGCTTCAGGTCGCGCATCGCTTCGAACCCGTGGATGAAGACGCCGACGATCTCTTGGAGAGCGTCGTCCGTGGTGCGAAAACTGGGGTCCGAAGCGTCCGGCTGCTGCATGGCGCGGGCGATGCCGTCCGCGGCCTGCCAGCCGGCGGAGACATCGCGCGTGATGGCACTGAGATTGCCGGCGATTGCCGAACCGTATCGGCAGCGGAAGGCGCCGTCCGGCCCGGCAAGAGAGGCTGCATCCATGCCGAAGAGCA
>JACMIV010000272.1 GCA_014380965.1 Rhizobiaceae bacterium
GACCCTTTTCGATGAGGGCGATCTGCCTTGCGAAGGCCGGCACCACATAGCCGGCCGACTGGCCCGGACCGGTATGATTGAACGGACGAAAGCGCAGCGGATCGATCACGAGGTGATCCTCCATCGAACGCCCGACATGCTCGAAGGCGATACGGCATATGTCGCGGACGGTGACGGTACGCCCGGTCGCGATGACATAGTCGTCCGGCAAATCCTGCTGGAGCATCTGCCACATCGCGATCACGTAGTCGCGCGAGTGGCCCCAGTCGCGCTTGGCGTCGATATTGCCGAGCCGCAATTGCTTGGCCTTGCCGAGCTTGATCTTCGCCACCTGGTCGGTGACCTTGCGCGTGACAAACTCGATGCCGCGTAGGGGCGACTCGTGGTTGAAGAGGATGCCGCTCGACGCGTGCAGCCCGTAGCTCTCGCGGTAGTTCACCGTGATCCAGTGGCCGTAGAGCTTGGCGACGGCGTAGGGCGAACGGGGATAGAACGGCGTCGTCTCCGACTGCATCGGCTCCTGGATGAGACCATACATCTCCGAGGACGACGCCTGGTAGAAGCGCGCCGTCGGTCGATCGAGGCGGATCGCCTCGAGGACGTTCGTCACGCCGAGCGCCGTCACGTGTCCGGTCAGGATCGGCTGCTGCCACGACGATTTCACGAAGGACTGCGCCGCGAGATTGTAGACCTCGTCGGGCTCGACCTTGCGGACGACGCGCTAGATACCCGAGAGATCGAGGAGGTTTCCGTCGAGCATGCGGACGTCATCGGCGATTCAGAGCCATTTCAGACGGACATCGTTCACGTCGGCCGTGCTGGAGCGCCGTACCAGACCGAACACCTCGTAGCCCTTCTCCAAAAGCAGCTTGGAAAGATACGCGCCGTCCTGGCCGGTGATGCCGGTGATCAATGCTCGTCTTGCCATGATGTGCTGATGCCTCGAAGTGACCCGTCCGCGTGGGCGTAATACGTTTGGATGATGAGACGCGGCGCATAGCCGGAAACGGCACAAGCGGCAATGAAGCCGGCTTTGTCCAACGGAGGGATCGTCACGGCAGGCGGACCGCCCCGTTCAAGAGCGGAGGGCCGCCCTCATCTCCCGGTCCGCGCTCGAGCGCCCGCCGTCATGCGGCGTCGGTTCCGTAATCACGCCCGCGCGTAGACGTCCTCGATCCGGACGATGTCGTCCTCGCCGGTATAGCTGCCGACCTGCACCTCGATGAGCTTCAGGTCGATCCTGCCGGGATTGTAGAGCCGGTGGGTGCAGCCGATGGGGAGGTAGGCCGCCTCGTTCTCGTGATAGAAGGACACGGCCCCGTCGATCGTGACCTCCGCCGTGCCGTGGACGACGACCCAGTGTTCGGCGCGGTGGTGATGGCGCTGCAGGCTGAGAAGGCCCCCGGGCTTGACGCAGATATGCTTCACCTGGAAGCGCGGGCCGATGTCGATGCGCTGATACCAGCCCCAGGGCCGGTACATCTTCAGATGCTCCACAGCCTCGCGCCGGCCCTCGCTCTGCAGTTTGGCGACGAGGTCCTTGACGCGGCCCGCCTCCCGCTTCGACGCGACGAGGACGGCGTCGTTGGTGGTGACGACGATCACGTCCTGCAAACCTACCACGGTCGTCAGGATGTCCTCGCTGCGCACGAGGCTGTTTTCCGTGTCGATGACCGAAACGAGGCCTTCAAGTACGTTGCCGTCGCCGTCTTTCTTCTTGAGGTCGTGAACGGAGTCCCAGGCGCCGATGTCGGACCAGTCGAACGTCGCCTCGATCACGCCGGCATGGCGGGTGCGCTCCATCAGGGCATAGTCGATCGAGACCTTCGGCGCGCGGGCGAAGGCGATGGGCTCGAGGCGGATGAAGTCGAGATCGCGCACCGCGCCGTCGACGGCCTCGGTGGCGGCGACGAGAAGCTCGGGGACGAAGGCCTGGAGTTCCGCCATCATCCGCTCGATCGAGAAGATGAAGTTGCCGCTGTTCCAGAGGTACCCGGCCTCGACATACTCCTCGGCCTTCGCGCGGTCGGGTTTTTCGACGAAGCGCTGCAGCCGGCGAGCACCGCGGGCGAGCTGCTCGTCGCCGGCGGCGAGATATCCGTAGGCGGTCGAGGCGTGGGTCGGGCGCACGCCGAGCGTCATGATCATGCCGTCGGCGGCGCTTTCCGCAGCGGCCCGGCAATCGGCGACGAAAGCTTCGTGGTCAGCGATCGCGTGATCGGCCGCAAGCACCAGACAGACGCCCTCCGCTGCGCGCCGGCTCGCGAGGATCGTGCCGACCGCGACGGCCGCAGCAGACTCGCGGCGCTCGGGCTCGAGGACGATGTCGCCGCTGATGCCGAGCGCCTGCATCTGCTCGGCGCAGAGAAAGCGGAAATTATGGTTCGTAATGACGATCGGCCGCTCGAAATGAGGGCCCCGCACGCGCTTCAGCGTCTCCTGGAACGTCGAGAACCCGTCGTCGAGCAGGGCGACGAACTGCTTGGGCATCGAGTCTCGCGAGACCGGCCAGAGCCGCGTTCCCGAACCGCCCACCATGATGATCGGAGTAATGCGAGTCGTCACAGGTGTCGTCATCGATCCTCATTCCGTTCCAAGTGCCGGTTGGAAAACCGAGCTACGCCAGCCGAACCTTCGTCCTGTTCCGTTCGCTAGGCGTGCAGCGACTGATGATAGGCGGCGATGACATCGTCGATCGGGCCATGCTGCCGGATGCAACCGTGCTCCATCCAGACCGCCGTGTCGCACCATTCTCTGATCAGAGCATCCGAATGGGACGCCAGCACCAGGAGCCCCGCTTCGCCGATGAACGTCGTCATCCTCGCCTTCGCCCGTTCGAGAAACGCGGCGTCGCCCGCTCCGATGCCCTCGTCGATCAACAGGATGTCGGTCTTCACCGATGTCGACACGGCGAAGGCGAGACGCGTCACCATGCCGGCCGAGTAGGTCCGGATCGGCATGTCGAAGAACTCGCCGAGATCGGACACCGCCGCAATCTCGTCGATCCGCTCGCGCACCTCGCTCTGGCTGAGGCCGAGCAGCACGCCGCGCAGCATGATGTTTTCCCAGCCGGTGCTGTCGCCGTCCATCCCGAAGCCGAAATCGAACAACGGCGCGACCTGCCCTTCGACCGCGACGCGGCCTCCGGTCGGCTCGTATATGCCGGCCATGACACGCAGGATCGTCGACTTGCCGGAACCGTTGTGGCCGATCAGCGCGATGCGCGCGCCATGCTCGATATGAAGCGTCACTTGATCGAGCGCGCGCACGGAGACCCTGCCGCCCTCGCGAACCTTGATCTGGCCGCCCGTCGCCGCGGAGATGATGTTGTTCTTAAGGGAACGGTTGCTGGAATTGTAGATCGGAATATCGACCGAGACGGCGTCCAATTTGATCGAAGCCATCATCAAGCCCAGTACGCGATCCGAGACCGGAAACGGCTGAAGAATAGGATCGCGACGATGCCGAGCCCGATCGTGATCGCCAGACACACCGTCCAGCTCGTCGCGGACGCGGTCTCACC
>JACMIV010000273.1 GCA_014380965.1 Rhizobiaceae bacterium
AGGAAACGCGTGAGCAGATCATGGAGGCCGAAGGGCGCCTGCCTGACATGCTTGTGGCAGCCGTCGGCGGCGGCTCGAACGCCATCGGGCTGTTCCACCCGTTCCTCGACGAGACGAACGTCGCCATCGTCGGCGTCGAAGCGGGCGGCAAGGGCCTGGGTGGCGAGGAGCACTGCGCCTCGTTGACCGCCGGCACCCCCGGCGTTCTCCACGGCAACCGCACCTATCTCCTTCAGGACGGCGACGGACAGATAAAGGAGGGCCACTCGATCTCCGCCGGCCTCGACTACCCCGGCATCGGGCCCGAGCATTCCTGGCTGAAGGACACTGGCCGCGTCGAATACGTGCCCATCATGGACACCGAGGCGCTCGACGCCTTCCAGCTCCTGACGCGCACCGAAGGCATCATCCCCGCACTTGAGCCGGCGCACGCGCTGGCAGAAGTGATCAAGCGCGCGCCGCTGATGGGTCGCGACCAGATCATCGTGATGAACCTCTGCGGCCGCGGTGACAAAGACGTCTTCACCGCCGCCAAACACTTGGGCGTCGAGCTCTAGCTGCTGGGCGTGGCGGAAACCCCTCGATGTTGAAGTTTCGTACCGATCGGTACATGGCAAGCCCGTGACGTCATGGGCGCATCAGCCCGAAGCGAGGACAGCGGACTATCGCTGCGGCAAAGAGACCCAAAAAGATGGGACGGCCCCGCGAGTTCGGCGTGGACGAGGCCTTACAGGCCGCGATGGAGCTGTTCTGGCGCAAGGGCTACGAAGGTACGTCGCTGACCGACCTCACGGACGGGATGGGTATCACGCGGCCGAGCCTCTACGGCACTTCGGCAACAAGGAAGATCTCTTCCGCAAGGCGCTCGAGCGCCACGAAGAGAGCGATATGGGCTTGTTCCGCGAGGCGATGGACCGCCCGAACGCCAGGGCCGTCGTCGAGCATGTTCTGAATGGCTATGTCGACGCGCTGACCGCGGCCGCCAGCCCCGGCGGCTGAATGGGGCATCAACGCCGCGCTCGCCTGCAGCGATGCTTCGGCGGAGATTGAAGAAGTCCGTCATCGAGAAGCGTCGCTTCGGCGAACGGACACCTTGCGAGCGCTTCGCCCGCGCGCGAGACGAGGGCGACCTTCTCGATGATACCGATCCGGCCGATCTTGCCCGCCATGTCATGACGGTCTCGCAAGGCATGGCCGTCCAGGCCGTGGCGGGAGCCGGCCGCGACGCGTTGCGGGCGATCGTCGCAATGACGTCGAAGGCCATGCCGGGGTAAGGGCGTCGTTCTGAAACGGAGGCGCACCAAAGTCCCGGCGCACACCGTGCTTTGACGGGTGGCGGCCGAGATGCCAAGAGAGGCGGGACGGACTCGCGGCCAGGCGGGTCCAGAGCCTCGCGCGACCGGAAGCCGACATGACCACACGCATCGAAGACCGTTTTGCAGCTCTCGCCGCCGAGGGCCGTCCCGCCCTCGTGACGTTCCTCATGGCCGGAGACCCCGATGCGGAGACCGCCTTCGACATCATGGCCGCGCTCCCCGAAGCGGGTGCCGATCTCATCGAGCTCGGCATGCCTTTCTCCGATCCGATGGCCGACGGTCCGGCGATCCAGAAGGCCGGCCTGCGCGCGCTGAACGGGGGCGAGACGTTGAAGAAGACGCTTGCGACCGTCGAACGCTTCCGGACGAGCGATGCGGCAACGCCGGTCATCCTCATGGGCTACTTCAACCCGATCTACGTCTACGGCGTCGACCGTTTCGTGGACGACGCGCTGGCGGCCGGCGTCGACGGGCTGATCGTGGTCGATCTCCCGCCCGAGATGGACGACGAACTCTGCCTGCCGGCGCTGGAGAAGGGCCTCAACTTCATTCGCCTCGCGACGCCGACGACCGACGACAAGCGCCTGCCGGCCGTGCTCAAGAATACATCTGGCTTCGTCTACTACGTCTCGATCACCGGCATCACGGGCGCCGCCGCCCCGGACGCCGCCAAGGTCGGCGCGGCGGTGGCGCGCCTCAAGGGCCA
>JACMIV010000274.1 GCA_014380965.1 Rhizobiaceae bacterium
ACGGCGGCAGGTTCCGCGTCGGTCCCGACTCCGCCGGCGCCCATCCCGGCCCCGCGGCCTACGGCAAGGGCGGGCCGCTCACCGTGACGGACGCCAACGTCATGCTCGGCAAGCTCCAGCCGGAGCTGTTTCCCGCCGTCTTCGGTCCCGATCAGGACCAGCCGCTCGACGCCGGCATCGTGTTCGAGAAGTTCGAGGCGCTGAGCCACGCGATCGCGGCAGGCGGCGAGCCGCCGGACGTGCGGCAGGTCGCGGAAGGCTTTCTCACCATCGCGGTCGAGAACATGGCGAACGCGATCAAGAAGATTTCCGTCCAGCGGGGTTACGACGTCTCGTCCTATGTCCTCAACTCCTTCGGCGGTGCCGGCGGGCAGCATGCCTGCCTCGTCGCGGATGCCCTTTCGATGGAGCGCGTCCTCATCCATCCGATGTCCGGCCTCCTCTCGGCCTACGGCATCGGCCTCTCCTCGCTCTTCGCCTCCCGCGACCAAGGCCTCGTCGCACCTCTGGATGACGGGTCGATGGCCGCGATCGACGCCCTGTCGGCGACGCTTTCGGCGGCCGTCGTCGCCGAGCTCTCCGTGCAGGGCGTGGTATCGGAGGCGGTGAAGGTCATCGTGACGCTGCATCTTCGCTACGACGGTACCGACACGACGCTTCCCGTTCTCTGGAGACGCGATCCGGTCCTTGCCCGTGTCGCTTTCGAGGCGGCGCACCGCAGCGCGTTCGGCTTCCTCTACGAAGGCCGCGCAATCGTCGTCGAGACGGTTTCGGTCGAAGGCTCCGAGCGAGCCGCCGGAGCTGCTTCGGCAGACGAAACCGACGTCGAACCTTACGATGCCGAGCCGTCGGAGACCGGCGAGTTCTTCTCGGCCGGCGCACCGCGCAAGGCCGGCATCTTCCGGCGCGAGGCACTCCGTCCGGGCGCCCGCATCGAAGGGCCGGCGCTCGTCGTCGAGGCGAACCAGACGATCGTCGTGGAGCCCGACTGGGGCGCGGAGGTGACGGCGCGAGACGACGTGCTCCTCACCCGGCTTTCGCGCAAGCTACGCCATGCCGCGATGGGGACCGGCCGCGGGCTCGTGGAAGGCGTGGAGGGCGAGGGCGCCGATCCCGTGCTCCTCGAGGTCTTCAACAACCTCTTCATGTCGATCGCCGAGCAGATGGGCGTGACCCTCCAGAACACCGCCTCCTCGGTCAACATCAAGGAACGGCTCGATTTTTCCTGCGCGGTCTTCGACGGCGCGGGCGCGCTCGTCGCCAATGCCCCGCACATGCCCGTCCATCTCGGCTCGATGGACCGCTCGGTGGAGGCGATCATCGCGCAGAACCATGGGGCGATCCGCCCGGGCGACGTCTTCGCGCTGAACGCGCCCTACAACGGCGGCACGCATCTCCCGGACATCACGGTCGTGACGCCGGTCTTTTCGGAGGACGAGAGCGTCATCCTCTTCTACGTCGCCTCGCGCGGCCACCATGCCGATGTCGGCGGCATCGCACCGGGCTCGATGACGCCGCGAGCGACGAATGTCGACGAGGAAGGCATTCTCGTCGACAACCTCAAGCTCGTCGACCGCGGCGTCTTTCAGGAAGAGGCGCTGCGCGAGGTGCTGACGCAGCACCGCTATCCCGCCCGCAATCCCGACCAGAACGTCGCGGACCTCAAGGCGCAGATCGCCGCCAACGAGAAGGGCGTCGCCGAGCTGAAGGCCATGGTCGACACATTCGGCCTTGCCACCGCGCAGGCCTATATGGGCCATGTCCAGGATAACGCCGCCGAGGCCGTCCGCCGGCTGATCGACGGGCTCGAGGACTGCGCTTGCGAGTACCCGACCGACACCGGCCAGACGATCCGCGTGAAGATCACGGTGGACCGCGAGGCGCGCGAGGCGACCGTCGACTTCACCGGCACGTCCGACGTCATGGCGAACAACTTCAACGCCCCCGAGCCCGTGGCGCGCGCAGCCGTGCTCTATGCCTTCCGAGTCATGGTCGAAAAGCCGATCCCGATGAATGCCGGGTGTCTGCGCCCGTTGAAGATCGTCATCCCCGAGGGCTGCATGCTCCGCCCCCGTTATCCCGCCGCCGTCGTCGCCGGCAATGTCGAGACCTCGCAGCACGTGACCAACGCGATCTTCGCGGCCTTCGGCGTCCTGGCGAACGCGCAAGGAACGATGAACAACCTCACCTTCGGCAACGCGCGCCATCAGTATTACGAAACGATCTGCTCGGGCTCGCCGGCCGGGCGTCTGAACGATGGTCGGGTGTTTGCCGGCACCAGCGGCGTTCATGTCCACATGACGAATTCGCGCCTGACCGATCCTGAAATCCTCGAGATGCGCTATCCCGTCGTCCTGGAGGACTTCCACATCCGCAAAGGATCGGGGGGCAAGGGCGCGATGCCGGGCGGCGATGGAACGCAGCGGACCGTCCGCTTCCTCGAGCGGATGGACTGCGCGATCCTCTCCTCCCACCGCGAGCTTCATCCCCGCGGGCTTGCCGGAGGCGGGAGCGGCGAGACCGGACGGACCGAGGTGCGCCGGGCAGGAGGGCGGATCGAGACCCTGTCGGCCTGCGACCAGACCGTGATCGAACCCGGTGAGGCGGTGATCGTCACGACGCCGACCTGCGGCGGCTTCGGTGCCCCTTGAGAAGTCGCCGCTTCGCCCGGAAGCCAACCCTCGGGCAGAGGGCGCCGAGGCAGACCGGGTCATGGACGGAAGACTCCCAAATTCCGCACGGCTCCGTTGGCGACAATCTTAAGATTCGAGCCGGCATACTTCCGATATCGAAATTTTGTCCGGCCGTGATCGGGGCGTGAGCCCGCGGGTGTGTGGCGGGGCGTGGTTTCGGAAGAGATGAGACGCGCCGAGCCAGCCTTCCGGTCGACAGCTGTCGGCGGTTTCAGGCCGCGGAGGGGGAAACGGATCGATGCTGCGCAAGATTTCGCTGTCGGCCAAGGTGTCCGCGATGGTCGTCGCGGGAATCGCGATGCTGACGCTTCTGTTCGGCGTCGCCGGCGACATCATGCTCCGGCAAGAGGCGAGTCTTCGCGCATCCGAGCGCCAGGAAAGCAACATGCGCGTCGCCTGGGACGTGATCGGCCAGTACGGCAAGGGCTTTCGCGTCGAGGGGGAGCAGATCCTCGTCGGGGAAAAGCCCCTCAACGGCTTCTACGAGCCGGTGGATAGGGTGAAGGCCCTCGTGGGCGGCACGGCCACCGTGTTCATGGGCGACACGCGCATCACCACCAACGTGAAGAAGCCCGACGGCAACCGCGCCGTCGGCACCAAGCTCGCCGCAGGCCCCGTCCACGATGCCGTGCTCGGCTCCGGCAAGCCCTATCGCGGCGAGGCCGACATCCTCGGCACGCCGTTCTTCACCGCTTACGATCCGATCAAGGATGCGGCCGGCAAGACGATCGGCGTCCTCTATGTCGGCATTCCGAAGTCCGAGTTCTTCGCCTCCATCCAGACGCTGCAGTTCCGCCTCGGCGCTATCTCCATCGTCGCCGCTTTCTCCATCGGTCTCCTCGTCCTCTGGCTCTCCAAGCGCATGTTCGCCCCGCTTCGCAGCCTTGCCAAGACCGTTGCCGAAGTCGCTGACGGGGAGACGGACCGCGAGGTCGTCGGCATCGGCCGCAGCGACGAGATCGGCCGCATGGCGGTATCCGTCGAGCATCTGCGCGGCGCGATGATCGAGCAGAAGCGCTTGAAGGCGGAAGCCGCGGCCGCCGCGGATCAGGCCGAACTCGACCGCATCGAAGGCGAGAAGATCGGCGAAGGCTACGTCAAGGCGCACGAGTTCTTCATGTCGGAGGTCGGCACCGGGTTCCAGCGTCTTGCGGACGGCGACCTGACCTCGCGTCTTGCCCACGAATTCTCCAGCGACTACGAGGCGATGCGTGGCCTCTTCAACGGCAGCGTGTCGAAGCTCGAAGACGCGTTCGGCAGCGTCGTCGGCTCGATCGGCTCGATCCGCACCGGCCTCTCCGAGATCTCGGTCGCCTCGAACGATCTTGCCCAGCGAACGGAGCAGCAGGCCGCCTCCCTCGAGGAGACGGTTGCGGCCCTGTCGGAGGTGACGGCAGCCGTCAACGAGACGGCGGTCGGCGCCAATCATGCGCAGGATGTCGCATCCACCGCACAGAAGAACGCCGAAAAGGGCGGCGAGATCGTCGCCCGCGCGGTGACCGCGATGTCGGAGATCGAGGCCTCGTCCGACAAGATCGGCAAGATCATCGGCGTCATCGACGAGATCGCCTTCCAGACGAACCTCTTGGCGCTGAACGCCGGCGTCGAGGCGGCGAGAGCCGGCGAGGCCGGACGAGGCTTCGCAGTTGTCGCCCAGGAGGTCCGC
>JACMIV010000275.1 GCA_014380965.1 Rhizobiaceae bacterium
AGACGATCGTTAGTACGCGTCACGGCCGGGCGATCGCGCGCATTGTCCCGGAGAGATCGCAACGGGAGGCCGAGATCGCCGGCGCCTTGGCTGAGCTCCAAGCACTTCGCCAAACCATGCCTCAACCAACGCTCGAAGAGATTCGGCGGGTCGGCGCGAGGGACATCGATCCTGATGCCGTTTGTCGTCGACAGATCCGTCACGGGGTGCTGTCTGATGCCCGACGAACTGCACCCCATCGCATCCGCCGCCTATCGTCGGCTCGTCACCGACGCGGCCATCGTGCCGTCGCTCTGGTGGTTCGAAATGCGCAACATGTTGGTCGTCAACGAGCGCCGCGGACGCCTGGTCACAGAGCAAAGCGACCGGGCGTTGGACATCCTGAAACGACTGCCAATTCAGATAGACCGCACTCCCGGTGCAAACCTTATCCTATCGCTTTCACGGCGCCATCGTCTGACTGTCTATGATGCAGCCTATCTCGACCTCGCAGTTCGTCAGTCCGTGCCGCTCGCAACTCTCGACGACGCACTTTCCACGGCCGCTCGCAAGGAGGACGTTGCCTTACTGGAGGGCTCCGATGAGCCGGATGCAGACAAAGCCGCAATCGACGACCTTTGATTGCAGAGACGACGTGCAAAAGCCGTGGGGCTACGCCCCACGGCTTTTGATAAACCCAGACCTCGAAATGTGGCTTAGCGCTTCGAGAACTGGAACGAGCGGCGCGCCTTGGCCTTGCCGTACTTCTTGCGTTCGACGACGCGGCTGTCGCGCGTCAGGAAGCCGCCCTTCTTGAGGACCGGGCGCAGGCCCGGCTCGTAATAGGTCAGCGCCTTCGAGATGCCGTGGCGAACGGCGCCCGCCTGACCGGAAAGGCCGCCGCCGGCGACGGTGGCGACGATGTCGAACTGGCCGTCACGATTGGCGGCGACGATCGGCTGGCGAAGCACCATCTGGAGAACCGGACGCGCGAAGTAGGCCGCGAATTCCTTCTCGTTGACGATGATCTTGCCGGTGCCGGGACGCACCCAGACGCGGGCGACCGCGTCCTTGCGCTTGCCGGTGGCGTAAGCACGGCCCTGCGCGTCCAGCTTCTGGACGTGGACGGGCGCCTCGGAGACGACGCCTTCGGCCGAGCCGAGGCTCTTCAGCGAATTCAGATCGGCCATTATGCAGCCCTCCGGTTCTTGGAATTCATCGCGCCGACATCGAGCGAGTCGGGCGTCTGGGCGGCGTGAGGATGCTCGGATCCGGCATAGACGCGGAGATTCTTGAGCTGCTGGCGGCCGAGCGGACCCTCGGGCAGCATGCGCTCGACGGCCTTCTCCACGACGCGCTCGGGAAAGCGGCCCTCGAGGATCTGACGCGCCTTGCGCTGCTTGATGCCGCCGGCGTAGCCGGTGTGCCAGTAGTAGGTCTTGTCCGAGAATTTCTTCCCGGTGAACACCACCTTGTCGGCATTGACGATGATGACGTTGTCGCCGTCGTCGATGTGCGGGGTGAAGGTCGGCTTGTGCTTGCCACGGAGGCGGAGCGCGACGATGGAAGCGAGGCGGCCGACGACGAGCCCTTCGGCGTCGATCAGAATCCACTTCTTCACCACCGTCTCGTTCTTCTGCGAGAAGGTCTTCATGAGGTTACCCTTGGATGAGCGTCGATGCGGCGCCTCCGAAACGGAAACCGCCATCTGAAAAAGGGCGACCGTGCGGGCGCTCTCTTGTGACGGGTGTGTAACGGGGCGGTGCCGCGAGGTCAAGATGCAATGGGGGCGCGGTTCCGTTGCATTACTATCGAAATCAAGGGGTTAGAATATGTGGTATCATATAACCGCACAATAGTGGCGCTTCTGCTCGCATGGCCTGTGCAAGACTGCGCGGTGGTCGGACCGCTGTACCGGTTCCTTCCTCGTGCCGCCTGCGATATGGGACGAGGGTCGGCTGCGGGCGACGTGCCGGTACGAATGACGATCGAGGAGAACCGAACATGGCGGAGATCATCGGATTACCAGGCCAGACGATGGACCCGGGGACGGGTGGACCCGTCCACCCGGTGTCGGTTCGTCAGGACAAGACGATCTGCCGTATCGTCCTGTCCAACCCGCCCGCCAACGCGCTCTCCATCGCCACGATGGAAACGGTGATGGCGGCCCTGCGCGGTGCGGCCGACGAGCCGGATTGCCGTGTCGTCGTGATCGCCGCCGAGGGCCGGGTCTTTTCCGCCGGACACGATCTGAAGGAACTGACGGCGCACCGCGCCGACGCCGATGGGGGGAGGGCCTTCTACGAGCGCACGATGCGGCTCTGCGCAGACCTGATGCAGGCGATCGTCCGGCATCCCAAGCCCGTCATCGCCGAAGTTGCCGGGCTCGCGACCGCCGCCGGTTGCCAGCTCGTCGCCTCGTGCGATCTCGCTATCGCCTCGGAAGAAGCGACCTTCTGCACGCCGGGGGTCAATATCGGGCTCTTCTGCTCGACGCCGATGGTGGCCTTGTCGCGCAACCTGTCTCGCAAGCATGCGATGGAGATGCTGCTCACCGGCGAGACCATCGACGCCCGCTCGGCGCGCGAGTTCGGGCTCGTCAACCGCGTCGTTCCGCCGGAGTACCTCGCCACCGTCGTCTTGAAATACGCGACGACCATCGCCTCGAAGTCGCCGTTGACGGTGAAGATCGGCAAGGAGGCCTTCTACGCCCAGGCCGAGATGGGACTTGCCGAGGCCTACGACTATGCCGCCAGCGTCATGGTCGGGAACGTGATGGCGCAGGACGCCAAGGAGGGTATCGGCGCCTTCATCGAGAAGCGCCGTCCGGAGTGGACGGGCGAGTGAGAGGGGAGGCGGCGCTCGTCTATCCCGACGACACGATACGCCGCATCCTCAGCAAGGTGCAGACCGTGGCGATGGTGGGGGCGAGCGCCAAGGAGCAGCGACCGTCCTACTTCGTGATGAAGTACCTGCAGGGCAAGGGCATCCGCGTCATCCCCGTCAATCCCGGACAGGCCGGCGGAACGATCCTCGGCGAGACATGCTACGCCGCGCTTGCCGACATCCCACACCCTGTGGACATGATCGACATCTTTCGCGCGAGCGACGCGGTGCCCGGCATCGTCGCTGAGGCGCTGGCGCTCGATCCGAGACCGGCGGTGATCTGGATGCAGCTCACCGTCCGCCACGACGAAGCCGCCACTCACGCCGAGGCCGCGGGCGTCGCAGTCGTCATGGATCGCTGTCCGAAGATCGAATATGCGCGCCTCTCCGGCGAGATCGGCTGGAACGGCGTGAACTCGCGGGTTCTATCGTCGAAGAAGCCGGCGATGCGGAAGGGTTTTCAAAGCTACGGCATCAAGGCGCCGAAAGAGTAACACTCTCTCTGCCGCGCTCGCGTTGCCCACGGTCGCCGCATCCGACAAACGGAACCTTGGCTTGATGCAGTCCGCATCAGCCTTCGGTTCAGCTCGAGGATCAGGATCGCGGTGGCTGCGCGCCCGCACTGCGAGGTCGCCAGCAAAGATATTCCCCTCCGCGCTTTCCTTTTGACCGTTTGTCCGCTTCATCAGGTGCAAAACCGCGGGCACACTCGGTCACGGTCAAAGAGCGGTCAGGGAGGATCAGCGGAAATGACGACCCCAGGATTCGAGACGCTTGCTGTTCATGCAGGCGCCCAGCCGGACCCGGCTACGGGCGCGCGGGCGACGCCGATCTACCAGACGACGTCCTTCGTCTTCGACGACGTCGACCATGCCGCCTCGCTCTTCGGTCTGCAGCAGTTCGGCAACATCTACACCCGCATCATGAACCCGACGCAGGCCGTGCTCGAGGAGCGCGTCGCCGCTCTCGAGGGCGGGACGGCGGCGCTGGCGGTGGCCTCCGGCCATGCCGCGCAGCTTCTCGTCTTCCATGCGCTGATGCAGCCGGGCGACGAGTTCGTTGCCTCGCGCAAACTCTACGGCGGCTCGATCCACCAGGTCGCCCATTCCTTCAAGGCCTTCGACTGGCACGTGCGCTGGGCGGACCCCTCGGACGTCCAGAGCTTCGAAGCGGCCATCACCGAAAAGACGAAGGCGGTTTTCATCGAGTCGATCGCCAATCCTGGCGGCATCGTGATGGACATCGCGGCCATCGCCGAGATCGCACACCGCCACGGCCTGCCGCTGATCGTCGACAACACGATGGCGACGCCGTATCTCTGCCGCCCCATCGAGCACGGCGCGGACATCGTGGTTCACTCGCTGACGAAGTTCATGGGCGGCCACGGCAATTCGATGGGCGGCGTCATCGTCGATGCCGGCACCTTCGACTGGTCGGCAAGCGAGCGCTATCCCATCCTCTCGACGCCGCGTCCGGAATACAACGGCATCGTTCTGCATGAGACCTTCGGCAATTTCGCCTTCGCGATCGCTTGCCGGGTGCTCGGCCTTCGTGATCTCGGCCCGTCGATCTCGCCTTTCAACGCCTTCCTGATCCTGACCGGCATCGAGACGCTGCCGCTTCGGATGCAGCGCCATTGCGACAATGCGCTGAGGGTCGCAGAGCATCTCGCCGGACATGAGAAGGTCGCCTGGGTCAGCTATGCCGGGCTTGCGTCCGATCCCTACTACGCCTTGAAGGAGACCTACACGCCGAAGGGCGCCGGCGCGGTGCTCACCTTCGGCCTCACAGGCGGCTTCGATGCAGGCGTGATCTTCGTCGAGGCGCTGGAGCTCTTCTCGCACCTCGCCAACATCGGCGATACCCGCTCACTCGTCATCCATCCCGCATCGACGACGCACAAGCAGCTCTCGGACGAGCAGAAGATGGTTGCCGGGGCCGGGCCGGATGTCGTGCGTCTGTCGGTCGGGATCGAAAGCATCGCGGACATCATCGCCGACCTCGATCAGGCGCTTGCAAAGACCTGATCTTTGGGAAATGCCCGTGGAGCTTAGTGGTCGCCGTCCGCTTCTTCGCCGCGATACCACGTCAAGCCTCTGTCGACGGCAATCCCAAGGGCGCTCGCCCCTGCGGTCGTCGCCATGAAGAAGACCAGAAAGTTTGTTGCAAGCTCGAAGGACACGTTCGGTCTCCCATTCCGCGAACGTCACCGTCGCGCAAATCCTTTGCCGAGCACTGAACAGAAAGGCTCCATTTTCGGACCCTCTTGTACAATGGTTACTCGAAGCTGGCGTGCTCGCCCGCATCGACAGGAACCGGAAACCATGGAAGTGGCGATGGTATTTCTAGGGGGAAGGGCACGGAGCCTTCGCAGCTTCGAGATGAACCTGTGCGGACCTCATGGCTCGGTCCTTCCACCACGCACCAAGTATCAAGGAAGAGCATGGCCAACCTGTTGATCCTCGAGACGTCGGCGGTCGTGCCCGAAGAGGGGCGGCCCGCGCCGGAAAAGCTCGTCGGTGGCACTCCGACAAACCGGACCTGGAACGTCGAGGATGACGGCAAGGGGACGTACGCCGGCATTTGGGAGTCGACGCCGGGCGAATGGCGGATCTCTTATACCGAATGGGAGTTCTGCCACATCCTCGCCGGTGTCTCGGTCCTCACCGAGGACGGCGGCGTGCCGGTCACGCTAAAAGCCGGCGACAGCTTCGTCATCCGCCCAGGCTTCAATGGAACCTGGAACGTCGTCGAGACGACGGTCAAGCATTACGTCATCCGGCTCTAGCGCCGCGAAAGCGAGGTGTCCCGCCTGGCATCCTCGGCGAAGATCATCGGCAGCCACGGCGTTGGAGGCCGCGTCGGGCTTCTGCTGCAGATTCCGTGTCCGTCTCTATCGCTGTCTTGTGCAGAGCCTACAGCAAAACGCCCGTCGGCAAGGGCGGGCGTTTCGGCGTGCAAAACTTATATTCGGATCAGCGCTCGATCTCGATGAGGATCTCGTTACGCTTGAGAAAGCCAGGCGTCCAGGGCGCGTTGTAGAATGCGTATTCCGGATCGCCCTTCTGCTTCAGGTTCTCGTCGGCAACGTAATTGTAGAGCGACATCAGCTTTTTGGAGGCAAGACTTGCCGAGAAGTTTCCGTTGAAACGGATCGAGACGACCCGCTTGGCCGGCATCTCGCGCAAATTCACATCGTCAGTCGTCGGCGCGGGGAGGGTCGCGAGGGTGAACTTCTTCGGCATGACGAAGCGGATGGCCCAGCCTTTGGTGCGCCCCTCGTTCTCGGAGAGCTGCTGCAGAACGGGCGCGGTCATCGAAATCTTCTTGCCCGAGCGCCCCTGGCCGAAGATGTAGGCGGCCAGCGTCTCGAAGCCGGCGCGACGCGCCTTCTCGTGATAGCCACTTTTGACCGTCTCGGCGACGATCATCGCATCGTAGTCGCGAATCTCGATGTCGCCGTCCCTGCGCACCGTGTCGAAGTCCGGCTCCTCGGTATGCTCGGCGACCTTCTTGGTGACGAGGATCGCGGCACCCACGAGAGCCAGCGCGCCGCCTGCGACGAGCAACGTCGTCATCGGCCGATCGCGCACTATATCGAGGCCGCGTTGTGCCTCCATGCCTCGCTTGAAGCTCTGGCTGCGGGGAAGGCGAGCGTCGGGCAAGCGGTGTCCAAGGCTCGTCAATGCGCCCCGAAGATCGGGGAGCCGACCGCGAGCGCCTTCGATCGTTCGACGCGCGTCGTTTACCGACGGCGCGGCCCAACCGCCCATGAAGTCCGGCCAGGAGGACGTGTTGTTCGCGCCGAAGCTCTGCCGGATGGCGCTGCGCGCACGCTCGGCGACCGACGGATGGGGATGGACGCGGTTGACGACCCTTTGCTCGAGTTCGGCGATGCGCTCGCTGATGTCGCCAAGCGCAGCGGAGAGACGCTCGTGGGCACTCGGTCTGTCACGGAACATGAAGGTCTCCTGGCTTTCTGGGCCGCTTGAAAGCTGTGAAGCCGGCTCGACGGGCGAGACGGCGCACAGAAAATGGCAACCAGGAGAAATCCCGGCCGCCTTCTCGCGGCCATAACGTCGCGGTGATCCGAAGGTTGCGATGCGACACAGCCGCGGATGCGGCGACTTGCCGAAGTTGCGTCCTGCGCCGGCAAGACGGCGACGGGTTCGGGCACGGTGCAACCTTTTCCATCATCATGTGTTCGAGCACATCAGGTTCTTCATGGCCTGATACTCCAGACAAATCTTGGGGCGGCCCCTGTGCCGCCCATTTTTTCGAACGCTTCTTCTGGGAGAAGGGCGGTCGTGCCGGGGAAGACGTGGCTTGCTTGCCGTCCGAGCGCCGGGCGCTGCGCAGTGGCCGCAGTCGACGGAATTGCCGTGGAGCCCTTCCGTCGAGGGGGTGCCGTGCTAGCCTGTCAGCCGGGCCCGTCCTATCGAAATGTCGTCAACAAGAAACAATACGATCCCGGAGGATACATGAGCAAAATCCGTTACGCGCTTGCTGGCGCCGCGCTGTTCGTCGCAAGCCCGGCTTTCGCACTTGATGTCGATGAGAGCGCCGACATCAAGGCCTCCCCTGCGAAGGTCTGGGAGACGATCGGCGACTTCTGCGGCATCGGCAACTGGCACCCGGCCGTGGAGAAGTGCGAACTCGGCGAGGATGCCGGCGTCGCCACGCGCACCCTGACGCTCGCCGGTGGCGGCGGCACTCTGGTCGAGGCGCTGGTCAGCCGCGACGAAGCCGGCATGACCTACACATACAAAATCCTGTCCGGCCCGCTTCCGGTCGACAACTACCAGTCGACCATCACGGTGAAGGCCGACGGCGAGACGAGCGAAGTCGACTGGGTCGGAACCTTCGACGCGAAGGGAACCTCCGACGCCGAGGCGGAGAAGGTCATCACGGGCATCTATGAATCCGGCCTGAAAGCGATCGGCGAGAAGTCGGCGATGTAACCTCAGGGCCGGAGGCTCAGCTTCTCGAGGGAAGCGGCGGCCGACAGGCGAATTCGGATTGCCGGGCCACGAACCATGCAAAACGGGGCCCGGCAGGCGTAGAACGACAGGGCTCAGGTTGATCGCGGCAACGGCCTGCCGCGACGTGCCCTCAGGCGGCTAGACGGTCTATCGCAGTGCCGAGCCCTCGGTCGAAGCGGGTGGCTTCGATCGGCGACACGCCGAGCCGCTCTCGGGCGGCCATGAAGCGCACGGTGCCGGGAGCGATCGCGGCGACACTGAGAACGCCGCTGAAGAACGCTCCTGTGTCCATCGAGATACGGTTTTCGGTTACCGTCGGTTGGGCTGGTCGCTGCGGACTGTGGCCATGGATCACCACATGGTCGAGAAGGCCGACATGCTGCAGGAACTGGCTTCGGATGCGCAGACAGGTGCCGCGCATCTGCGCGTCGAATCCCGCCGCGGGATCGACCCCCGCATGAACGAAGGCGAACGGGCCGTTGCATTCGAGGATCGAGGCCTCACGCAGCACCTGCACATGGCGTGCGTGCCGATCGAGGATGATGTCACGGGCATCCCGCGGGCGATCGGCTGAGGCTGCGTAGGACGACAGCGTCTCCTGTCCGCCCTGTTCCATCCAGAGTTCAAACCAGTCGTCCTCTTCTGGCGGGCGCCCGGCCAGGAACTGCAGGAGCCAGTCGTCATGATTGCCGAGCATGAGGCGGGATCCTGGCCAGCGGTCCAGCGTGTCCGCGACCATATCCATCGCGGCCCGGCTTTCCGGTCCGCGATCGATGATGTCGCCGAGGAAGCGCACGCAGGGCTGCGCGCCCTGCGCGGGCGCGTCGGCTTCGATCCAGTCGAGAAGGTCGCCGAGAAGATCGGCGCGGCCGTGAACATCGCCGATGGCGTAGAGGATGTGGTCCGTAATGGGTAAATTCCTTTCGAAGCACAGGATTTCTTTTTACGGCTCTTGTGCGCTGCGGTTCCTCTTAAGCGATCGGCAAGAACCTCAATGCCATGTTCCTGCGGCGATGAGGCTTTGCACCCCTCGGATTTGAGGGTGCGGACCATTATCGGGCATGATCGCGCGAAAACCTCAGAGTTTCCGCATCCGTTTTATGCCGCTGCGTAGATGCGAGCGCGAGAACGGACAAATTATGCGGTTTTCCAGGTTGAGGATGGCCATCGCCGATCACAAGATCGAGTATTCCCACGCGGCCCTGGGGGCGGGGATCGGTGCAGGCTTTTGCATGTCGAGCCTGCTCGTCGATATGCAGGTCCGAGCCTGGCGCGGCGTCGATCCGGGAATGGCGGCGACTTTCACCTCGACCATCATGCACGGCCTCGCCCTCGCATCGCCGATTGTGATGGGCTGGATATTCCTGTCCATCGGCAGGAGCAAACGAGCGCTGCGCGACAGGCTGGCGCAGATGAACGACACAGAGGCGGGTATGCGCCGGCAGGCGCATCGTGATCCCGTCACCGGTCTCTTCAACCGGGCGTATCTGACCCGGACTCTCGAGGAGGGCATCGCGACGCGGATCTGGGAAGCGCGGGGCGCGCTGCTCTACATGCTCGATCTCGACGACTTCAAGCACATCAACGACACGTTCGGCCACAGCACAGGCGACTTGGTGCTGCAGGAGGTCGCGCGGCGGCTCCAGGCGGCTTGCGACGCGGACGACATCGCGGTCCGTCTCGGCGGCGACGAATTCGTGGTCATCCATTTCCCGCGCGAGGACGAGACCTTCCCCGCCCTCTTCGCCGAGAGGCTGCTGTCGGCTGTCACGGTGGAAATGGCGGCGGATGATACGCGCATCACCCCGAACACCTCGATCGGCATTGCACGGATCGGCACCGATGGGGGCACGTGGTCGGATGTGATGCGCTCGGCCGACGTGGCGCTCTATCAGGCCAAGCTGGAAGACCAGAGCAGCTTCTGCATCTTCGGACCTGAGATGAAGGCGCGCAAGGATCGCCAGGCGCTCCTCGAGGCGGAGATGCGTGCCGGAATAGGGGCGGGCGAGTTCGAGCTGCATTATCAGCCGATCTACGGCACCGAGAGCGGGGTCATCCGTTCGTTCGAGGCGCTTGTGCGATGGAACCACCCCGAGCGCGGTCTTTTGCCGCCGGCCGACTTCATTCCATTGGCCGAGACGTCCGGCTTCATCGTGCGCCTCGGTCGCACGATCCTTCGCGAGGCCTGCCGGACGGCCGCCACATGGCCGAAACCGATCGGAATAAGCGTCAATCTTTCGCCGATCCAGTTCAAGGATGCCAATCTCGTCGACCATGTCGAGGCTGCGTTGCGCGACAGCGGTCTGGCGCCAGGCCGGCTCGACCTCGAAGTGACCGAGTCGCTGCTGCTCGAACCCTCTCACCGCGTCCGTACCGCGATGGATGCGCTGCGCGAGATGGGCGTGCGGCTTACGATGGACGATTTCGGAACCGGCTTTTCGAGCCTTACCAACCTTCGCGACTTCCGCTTTGACCGGCTGAAGATCGACCGGTCGTTCACGCAGGACGTCGGCGCCAACAGCGACGACGCCGAGATCGTGCGCATGATCGTTCGTCTGTCGCGCACCCTCAGAATGGAGACCGTCCTCGAAGGCGTCGAGACCGAGAGCCAACTCGATTTCGCCCGTTTCGAAGGGCTGACCGAAGTGCAGGGGTTCTACTACGCCAAGCCTATGCGCGCCCACGAGGTGGCGACGCTTCTTTCCGCGAGGAGCGGCGACGTGATCTCCATGGTCACCGCCGCCTGATCCCTGCCGCCGCATCCAATGTTGCGTCACGACAAAAGAAAAGGTCTCCCGCCGAGTGGGAAACCCTTTCTCCCCGGTTTGCGGTGAGTGGCACTGCAGGCTCAGTCGAGCGAAGCGCGGACCATGAGCTTCTCGGCTTCCGCAACGGTCAACGTCTCGCCGCGGCGGCTGATCGCGAGGGCGCGTTCGGACTTGCCGGCCTCGACCGGGACCGAGACCGTGATCGTCTGTCCGTCGGCGAGCGTCGCGATGAAGCGCAAGGGTGCAGCACGCTCGGATGCGCTGAGCGTCGCCACGACGCGGAACCCATCAGCTTCCTTGGTATAGTAGACGACGCCACTTGCGGCATCGAGGAAGACGGCCTTGCCGGCCAGCGGCGCAACCTCGTCGGCGAGGGAGGCAGCGCTGCCGGCGGACATGAGCGCGGCAGCTGCGAGAAGCCAGACTTTGATCATCGGGTCAGTCCTTAGAAAATTTGATCGATCTCCCGCCACCATTAATACATTCTTACGCTGCGGTGCACAATCACGTTTCGCGACGGCATGGATGCAAAGGTGATTATAATTGCGTCACAAAGGGTTCCGCAGTTAGCTTCCCTGCTGCACTGCAATAAGAAAAACTCACGCAATGACGACAAATGGATCGTGTCGGCCCTTGAAACGGCCTTCGAGAAGAAGCGTTTTGCCGTTTTGAGGCTCGCCTGCCACGACCGAATGATCGAGCCCTCGACGCGCAGAGGTCACGATCATCCGATCCGCGTGTCTGCCGACGAAAGCCGGGCACGAGGGTTGGCGCACACCGACCTCGACCGATCGAACCCGGTCGCCTGCAGGGTTGTAGACGTCGATCCGCCCGGCGCCCCAGCGAGCGTTCCAGATCAGACCCTCCGCATCGAGGACGGCGCCGTCCACTCCACCGACTTCGCCTTGCGAATCGTTGAAAACCGTCGGATCACCGATCGGCAGGCCCGTCGCGGTCTCCGTCTCCACGGTCATGATCCGGCCGTTCGCCGTGTCGGTGAAGAAGGCCCGTGTGCCGTCCGCCGCGAAACAGATCGCATTCGGAATGGTGATGCCGGGAAAGAGCTGGCGCAACGTTCCGCCGCGATACCAGTAGATCGCGCCGGCCCTCGGCTCGAGGGCCTTGCCCATCGTGCCGATCCAGAGCGCTCCGGAGGGATGGACTCGCCCGTCGTTCGAGCGCGTGACCGGGTTTTGCTGCTCGATCGCCTGGAGAAGCTTGAGCTCGCCATTGGACGGATCGCGCAAGTGCAGTCCCGTCTCGGAAGCGACGAGCTGCCGCCCGTCTTCCAGGAAAGAGAGTTGGCTTGCCATGAAGGGGAGGGGGTGCCGGACGGTTCGGTCGTCCGCGAAACTGTGTTCGAACAGCAGGCTTTCGGTGATGTCGAACCACCAGGCCGTGTCCGTCCGTGCGTCATAGGTCGCACCTTCGCCGAGCTGGCAAGCCTCGTTCGAAAGGATGGTCGTCGTATATTCGCTCATGCGAGGATTCCTTCGCCAAACACCGCATCGTAGCGCTCGATCGCCGCGCGGCCCCGCGCCCCGACCTCTTCGGCCGACATGCCCGCCCTGTAAAGGCTGGACCCGAGGCCGAAGGTTGAAACGCCGATCGCTGCGAAGGCCGGAAAATCGGCCTCCGACACGCCGCCGACGACACCGACCGGCATGTCCTTCGGCAACACCGCCTTCATCGCCTGGATGCCGGCGACGCCGAGGACGCCGGCGGGAAAGAACTTCAGTGCCGATGCCCCCGCGGCGATGGCCTGAAAAGCTTCCGTCGGAGTGAAGACGCCCGGCATCGTGACCATGTTGTGCGTCCGCGCGCGGGCGATTATGGCGGCATCGATGTTCGGGCTGACGAGAAGCCGCCCGCCTGCATCGTTCAGCCTGTCGACGGATTGCGTGTCGAGCACCGTCCCCGCGC
>JACMIV010000276.1 GCA_014380965.1 Rhizobiaceae bacterium
CCCCCCTCTGGCCTGCCGGACATCTCCCCCCTTAAGGAAAAGATGCCGCCCCTCGACCAAAGCTCGGGAGGCAGAGGGGGGTGTCGGCGCTATCGCCTGCACGTATCTATCAGCCGCCCTCATGCCGCCACCGCCCGTTCGATCTCGCCCGAGCGCACCGCGACCTCGCGCCCGCAGCGGGCGGCGAGATTCTTGTCGTGCGTGACGAGCAGGAGCGTCATCTGCCGCCGGGCCTGCTCGGCGAACAGGAGGTCGGCGATCTGGCGGCCCGTTTCCTCGTCGAGATTGCCCGTCGGCTCGTCGGCGATGAGGATCGCGGGTTCCGGCGCCAGAGCCCGCGCCATCGCGACGCGCTGCTGCTCGCCGCCGGAGAGTTCGCCCGGATAGTGCGTGACGCGGTCCCTGAGGCCGACGCTGGCCAGTTCCTTCTCGGCGCGCGCGAAGGCGTCGGGGTGGCCCGCGAGCTCCAGTGGCACGGCGACGTTCTCGAGGGCCGTCATGTTCGGGATAAGGTGGAAGGACTGGAAGACGATGCCGATGTTGCGGCCGCGAAAAGTCGCGAGTTCGTCTTCGCTCAACGGGCCGAGCGCCTGTCCGGCGATCTCGACGAGGCCGTCATCGGCGCGCTCGAGCCCCGCGAGCACCATCAGCAGCGTCGACTTGCCGGAACCCGACGGTCCGACGATGCCGACCGATTCGCCGCGGGCGACCAAAAGGTCCATTCCCTTCAGCACGTGGACCGAGGAGCGGCCCTGTCCGAGGGTGAGATGAACGTTCTGTAATCGGATCGCCGGTTCTGCCACGCGGATGGGTCCCTATATCCATGTCAAAGAGGTCTTCGCCGAAGGCCAGAGCCAATATGGGCCCGCCATGTCCGCCTTCCAACCGCTTTGCACCGCACTGACGGCTTTGTCATTCTTCGCCACGGCGTCCTTCGCCGCTGCCCAGACGCCCGCCCCCGTGCCCGGCGGTAGCGCCGCCCTCGAAGTGGTCGCCTTCGGGGACAGTCTCTCGGCCGGCTACGGCGTCGGCCCAGGCGAGGCCTTTCCCGACCAGCTCCAAGCCGCCCTCAAGGCCAAGGGCTACGACGTGACGGTCGCCAATGCCGGCGTCTCCGGCGACACGACGACCGGCGGGCTCGCGCGCCTCGACTGGTCGGTACCGGAGACCGCCGATCTCGTGATCGTCGAACTCGGCGCCAACGACGCGCTCCGCGGCGTTTCTCCTGGCATCACCGAGACCAATCTCGACCAGATCCTCGCCCGTCTGAAGGAGCGCGGCACAACGACGCTGCTCGCCGGCATGATCGCGCCGCCCAACATGGGGCCGGACTATTCGGAAGCGTTCAACCCGATCTACGCCCGTCTCGCCGAGAAGCACGACGTGCCGCTCTACCCCTTCTTTCTCGACGGCGTCGCGTCGCAGGCCGATCTCAACCAGGCCGACTACATGCACCCCAACGCCAAGGGCGTCGCGATCGTCGTCGAGCGGATCCTGCCGATGGTGACCGAGGCGCTCGACGCGGTGAGTGCCGGCCCAGCAGGCTGAGACCCGAGGCCGCAAGGCCTCAGAGGCTACGGCCTTCCGAGAGCCGCCGGATGGGACGAGTCAGGAAATCGAAGCGCTGACGCCGCCATTCGAGCATGGCGAAGACGAAGGTCGCGCCCTCGTCCATCCACTCCCGCGCAAGGCTTTCCGCGTCAGCATAGGGGCGGCGGATCTCCGCCATCCCGTCACCTCCGGTGAAGGAGAGTTCGGCCCCATGACGATGCGCGATGCTCTGCATCCGGCGGTTTTCTCGAAGGCAGGTGAGATAGAGGCGCTCGACGCCGCGGTTGCGTGCTGCCGCGATCAGCCGCTCGAACAGCGCATCGCCGATCTTCTGGCCTTGATACTCGCGCTCCAGGCTGAACGCTCCTTCCGCATCGCGCCCGTCGCCGCTGAGGAAGCGCAGTTCCGCAACGCCGCGCAGAGTGCCGGCAATGAAGCAGCCCTTGACGAGCGCGTCCTCGCCGAGCGCAAGCCCCGCGTAGCGGTCGAGGAACGCATCGTTGACGGGATTGCCGAAACGCAGCCGCCGGGTTTCCGCATCGAGCCTCTTCAGATGCTCGCCGAAAAGCACGGTTTCCGGCGCGTGAAGACGCCGCGTCGCGAAGGTCGAGCGCCGGAGAACTCCTGCCATGGGCGGCTGCAGCGGAACGATGCGCGTGTTCGACGAAGAGATCGACGCGGACGAAGAGTTGGGGACGGTAGCGGGCATGGCGAGGGTTCCAGTGTCGTTCGACCTCCCGAACGGCGACCTCCCAGCGCCGAGCTGAAAGTTAATTGTGCATTGCGCCATCATCAAGACGTTTCTCGCCTGATTTGCCGGGACCCTCGCCTTGTCTCGACCTTGGCAAGGTGAAAGGATTCCCGACGAAGGCCCCTGAATCTGCGGAAAGGACCCTCCATGCCGCGCCTGTTCACCGCCATCGAAATCCCGCGCGACGCGGCTCTGTCTTTGTCCTTCCTGCGCGGCGGCCTGCCCTCGGCCCGCTGGATCGACGTCGAGAACTACCACCTCACGCTGCGCTTCATCGGCGACGTCGAAAGCCGGCTCGCCGACGAAATCGTCACCGCTTTCGACCGTATCGAACGCCCGCCCTTCCAGGTGACGCTCGACGGCGTTGCCGCCTTCGGCTCGAAGAAGCCGCATTCGATCTATGCCGGGGTAAAGCCCTCCTCGGCGCTCGACGCCCTCCAGGCGGACATCGACCGAACGTGCCGCCGCGTCGGGCTGCCGGCCGATCCGAAGAAGTTCGTGCCGCACGTCACGCTCGCCCGGCTGCGCCAGCCGAAGGCGGACGACGTGGCGCTCTATCTCGCCGGCCGCGGCAATTTTCGCGCTCCCCCCTTTACCGTCGGGCGTTTCGTGCTGTTTTCGTCGAAGGATTCCGTCGGAGGCGGCCCCTACGTCTTGGAGGAGAGCTACCGGCTTTCCGCTCCTGCCGCGCGCGTCGCGAGCGCGCCGGCTTTGACGACGGGGCTCTGATCGCGCCGGACGCCCGCCCAGGCGCCCTTCACTTGAGGAAGCCGTATTCTTCCTCCATGTGAGCCCAAGGATGCGGACATCACGGCGTGGCATCGATGCGCCCGTGACGCAGCAGTGGGAAGCGGAGATCCTGACGATGAGCCTCGACAAGACCGATATAGACGCCCTGATCAGTCCCGTCGCGGTCGAGCGGCAGGCCGAGGAGGAGGCGAAGGTCAGGCGCTCCTTCTTCGACACGTTGAAACGTGCCTCGCGCCACATTCCCTTCATGGAGGACGTCGTCGCCTCCTATTACTGCGCGATCGACCCGGAGACGCCCTCGACGACGAAGGGCATCCTTCTCGCCGCGCTTGCCTATTTCGTGCTGCCGATCGACATCGTCCCGGACTTTCTCTTCGGCCTCGGCTTCACCGACGACATCGCGGTGCTCTGGGCCGCCTTCGGCGCGGTGCGCCACAACATCGCGCCGCGCCATTACGACAAGGCGCGCGAGACGCTCGGCGAGACTGACCTTCCGGCGTGACCTGAGGCGTCGGCGGGAGCCGGCAACGCCGCATTCTCGCCAATTTTCTTCCGTCATCCGTTCAGCGAACAAGGCGGCGCGCGATCGTTGCAGGTCTGTCCGCAGCTTTTCCGGCAGCCGGCGCGGTCCCAGCGATGATCGGAACTTTCGGAGCGCCGGTTTGAGCGATGCGCAAGGCGACGCGTGGATGCAATGGCCGCACGATCGACAGCAGGGCGACAGGGGCCGGACCGGGCGGCCGGGACCGACTTCGTTAACTCCGCAGCAAGAGCTTTTGAGTCAAACTGTCGCCAAGTCGCGCCGTGGCATCCGGCCCAGCGCCTGCAACCTGTAGCCATCAAAGACGAGCGGGGAGCCATGTCCTTCAAGACGATTTTGACCACGGCAACTGCCATTCTGGCGCTGTCCGCGGCGGCGGCCGAAGCCCAGACCCCGACGCGCATGAGCCAGTTCAACGCCTGGGGGAGCTACTCCTACACCGCGGCCGGCGGCAAGGTCTGCTACATCCTCTCGACCCCGACCGCGATGGAACCCGCCAATGTCGATCACGGCGACATCTTCTTCCTGATCTCGCAGAAGCCCGGCCAGGGCGTCTCCTACGAGCCGCAGGTGGTGATGGGCTACCAGATGCAGGAGGGCTCGAAGGTCGTGGTCGACGTCGACGGCAAGCGGTACACGCTCTTCACGCGCGGCGAATCGGCTTGGATGGAGAACGCCGCCGAGGAGCCGCAGCTCGTCGCCGCCCTTCGGGCCGGCACCAACATGAAGGTCGAGGCGAAGTCGCGCCGCGGCACGGCGACCAACTACAGCTACTCGCTTTCCGGCGTGACCGCGGCGCTGCAGTCCATCAACACCTGCAAGTGACGGCCGCGTGGCGGCGACGGTGAAACGCGCGCCACGCGACGGCACGATCGCAAGCTGCGTTCACGACCGTCTGATCATTTGTCCATTTGCGGCGCGTTTCGAGACCTTCTAAAGTGCGGGGATGACCGATCTTTCCGCCACGCCCGGGCGCTTCGCCGTCTTCGCCAATCCGACGCGTTTCCTGCAGCTTTCGGGCGTCGTCCAGCCTTGGCTCTACGGCGCTGCTGGAGTGGCGCTCGCCGTCGGGCTGATCCTCGGCCTCACCGCGCCGGACGACTACCAGCAGGGGGCGACGGTGAAGATCATGTTCATCCACGTGCCCTTCGCCTGGCTCTGCATGATGATCTGGACCGTGATGAGCGTCTCGGCGCTCGGCACTCTCGTCTGGAAGCACCCCCTGGCCGATGTGGCGGTGAAGGCGGCAGCGCCGATCGGCATGGTGTTCACCGCGCTCGCCTTGATCACCGGATCGATCTGGGGGCGGCCGATGTGGGGGACGTGGTGGGTCTGGGACGCGCGGCTGACATCCGTCTTCATCCTGTTTCTCATGTATCTCGGCCTCATCGCACTGACGCGCGCGCTCGACGATCCCGGCCGCTCGGCCCGCTCGGCGGCCATCCTCGTCATCGTCGGCTTCGTCAACATCCCGATCATCAAGTTCTCGGTCGATTGGTGGAACACGCTGCACCAGCCGGCGAGCGTCATGCGTGTCGACGGGCCGACGATGCCCGCCGTCTTTCTCTGGCCGCTTCTCATTTCCGCCATCGGCTTCACGCTCCTCTTCTTCGCGCTGCATCTGACGGCGATGCGCACGGAGGTGCTGCGACGGCGCGTCCGGGCTCTGACCAAGCTGCGCCTGCGCAGCGCGGACGCCTGACAGATATCGAAGGACGAGTGTCATGCAGAACGACTATTTCGGCTTCATTGCCGCGGCCTACGGCATATCGGCGCTGGCCATCCTCGGCCTCGGCCTCTGGATCCTGCTCGACGCGCGGGCGCGAAGGGCCGAGTTGAGGGTGCTGGAGGCGAGCGGCATCCGGCGGCGGTCCGACCGCGGGGCCTCGGCATGAGCGGCGACATGGTGCCGGAGGCGGAGGCCCGCCGTCGGCGTCCGTCGTTCCTCTCGCTCCTGCCGGTGCTGATCTTCGCAGGCGTCGCTGCGGTCTTCCTCTATCAGCTCGTCTCCGGCC
>JACMIV010000277.1 GCA_014380965.1 Rhizobiaceae bacterium
ACGCCGCAGTCCTGCATCATGTAGGAATAGTCTCCCACCGTGCTTTCGGACACGCGGCAGCGCTCGGATATCTCGACATAGCGTCCGAGCGTCGAGGTTTCGACCTCGGCGGTCGGGTGGATCGAGGGCGTGTGTTCGGAGAGGCGCGGCATGGTTCAGGCGGCCTTTCGGGCGGAGAAGGCGGCCACGTCGATGATCCGCGTCGCGACGCGGGCGCGCACCGCCTCGTCGTGGAAGATGCTGAGGATCGCGGTGCCCGATGCGAGCTTCTCCTCGATCATCGCGGCCACCGTGTCGCGGTTGGCGGCGTCGAGCGACGCGGTCGGCTCGTCGAGGAGAAGGATCGGGTGGTCGGTGAGGAAGCCGCGGGCGATGTTGACGCGCTGCTTCTCGCCGCCGGAAAAGGTCGCGGGCGGCAGGTCGAAGAGCGCGGTGGGGAGGTTCAGCTGACTGAGGAGATCGGCCGCCCGGGACCGCGCCTCGTCAAGCGCGACGCCGCGCGCGACGAGCGGCTCGGCGACGACGTCGAGGGCGGGAACGCGGGGCACGGCGCGCAGGAACTGGCTCACATAGCCGATGGCGGTCTCGCGTAGGCGCATGACGAGCCGCGGATCGCCGGTGGCGAGATCGGTCTCGGTCCCGCCCGTGCACACGAGAATGCGGCCGCCGTCGACGCCGTAATTGCCGTAGACCATCCTGAGGATCGAGGATTTTCCGACGCCCGAAGGCCCCCCGAGCACGGCGCAGTCTCCCGGCGACAGATCGAAGGAGACGCCGGAGACGACCGGCAGCACGATGCCGCCCCGCAGGTGGACGGTGAAGGATTTGACGACATCCTCGACGCGGAGGACGGGCGGGCGCCGGTTCGGGGACATCTCAGCTCTCCGGGATCGAGGCGACGAGGAGCTGGGTGTAGGGCTCCTGGGGATCGTCGAGGACGCGGTCGGTGAGGCCCGTCTCGATGACGCGGCCGTCCTTCATGACGATCATGCGCTGGGACAAAAGGCGTGCGACGGCGAGATCGTGGGTGACGACGACGACGGCAAGGCCGAGCTCGGCGACGAGGCCGCGCAGAAGATCGAGGAGCCGCGCCTGGACCGAGACGTCGAGCCCGCCGGTCGGCTCGTCCATGAAGACGAGGCGGGGATGGGTGACGAGATTGCGCGCGATCTGCAGGCGCTGGCGCATGCCGCCGGAAAAAGTGGTCGGCTGGTCGTCGATACGGTCGGACGCGATCTCGACGCGGCCGAGCCAGTCGGTCGCCGTCTCGCGGATTTGGCCGTAATGCCGCGACCCGACGGCCATCAGCCGCTCGCCGACATTGGCGCCGGCCGAGACGCGCATGCGCAAGCCGTCGGCGGGGTTCTGGTGGACGAAGCCCCAGTCGGTGCGCGCCAGGAACCGCCGCTCCGCCTCGGTGAGGCTTTCGAGATCGCGCGTCTCGCCGTCGCGCATGCGGTAGAGCACGGTGCCGGAGGTGCGGGAGAGGCGCGCCGATATGCAGGAGAGCAGCGTCGTCTTGCCGGAGCCGCTCTCGCCGACGATCGCCAGCACCTCGCCGGGATGGACGTCGAAGGAAACGTCCTCGCAGCCGATGCGGGCGCCGTAGTATTTGGCGAGGTTTCGGACGGAGAGGATGGGGGAGTCGGCGTTGAGATTCGGCATATTCATGACGATTTTGCCCGTAAAGAGGCCTGTAAAAAGGGTTGTCGGCGAAAGCGTCGCTGGCCTCGCGGCGCTCTCGGATCTAAAATCAGGGTATGAAACCGGGTGCGTTCTTCGAGTGGGATCAGCGGAAGGCGTCGAGAAACCTCGAACTTGGACGCCCATCCTTCGAGAGTGTTTCCCGATTCCGATTCGAAACGGCGATCACTTTCGAAGACACGCGCGCGGACTACGGCGAAAAGAGAATGACCGCCATTGGCTTGCTCGACGGCCGTGTCCATGTCCTCGTCTACACAGAACGGGATAAGGTCGTTCGCATCATCTCGTTTCGAAATGCGAATGACAGGGAGATCAGGCGCTATGATCGTGAAACGATGGGTCGAAATTGAAACGGAGGCGACCCCAGAGCAATGGGCCGAGGTGCGCGCCGCCATCAAGCGTGCGCGGGCGCAGATGACGCCTGAGGAGGATGCTGCCATCACGGCCGACGCGATGTCCGATCCCGACAGTCTGCCGATGACCGACGAGGAGTTCGCTGCGGCGCGGCGCGTTCCATTATCGGAAGCACTTCCCTTCCAGGAGGCGGTTCTGCCCCTCGATGCCGACGTTCTGGCGCGCCTTGAGGCAGAGGGCCCCGACTGGCGCATCCGCGCCAACGCCATCCTGCGTGCCGCGTTGGAAACGGCGTAAGCCGCCATCACTTCGCCGCCTCGCGTCGATAATCCGGCCCGCCATCCCCCACATGCCCGCCCTCCCGCCGCGTCTCGCAGTGGTCCGTGTCGGAGCAGACGAACATCCGCCCGCCGGCATCGTCGGTGACCACCTCGTCGAGGTAGACGCCCGCCCCGCCGCAGAGGGCGCACGGCGTGTCGAAGCGCTGGACGCCGAAGGGATGGTCGTCGAAATCGAGGCTTACCACCCGCGTGTAAGGCGGGAGCGCATAGATGCGCTTTTCGCGGCCGGCGCCGAAGAGCTGAAGGGCCGGCGAGCGGTGCATCTTCGGATTGTCGAATTTCGGGATCGGCGAGGGATCCATGACGTAGCGGCCCTCGACCTTGACGGGATAGGCGTAGGTCGTCGCGATCTCGCCGTGGCGGGCGATGTCCTCGTAGAGCTTGACGTGCATGAGGCCGTATTCCTCGAGCGCATGCATCGTGCGCGTCTCGGTCTCGCGCGGCTCGAGGAAGCGCAAGGGTTCGGGGATCGGCACCTGGTAGACGAGGATCTGGCCGTCCTCGAGGGGCGTCTCGGGGATGCGGTGGCGGGTCTGGATGATGGTGGCCTCCGTCGTCCGCGTCGTCGTGGCAATGCCGGCGGTCTTCTCGAAGAAGGCGCGGATGGAGACGGCGTTCGTCGTGTCATCGGCGCCTTGGTCGATCACTTTCAGGACATCGGCGGGACCGAGGATCGCCGCCGTCACCTGGACGCCGCCGGTGCCCCAGCCGTAGGGCATCGGCATCTCGCGCGAGGCGAAGGGCACCTGATAGCCGGGGATGGCGATCGCCTTCAGGATGGCGCGGCGAATCATCTTCTTGGTCTGCTCGTCGAGATAGGCGAAGTTGTAGGCGGGGAGAGCGGCTGTCATCGGGCGGCGCCTTGATCCGGGAAGGGAACGGAATGAGCGGCTGGATCGTGCTCGGCGAGCTCGTGGTGATCCTCGGCGGGCTGGCGGCCGCGTGGTATTTCCTGCGCCGGTAGGTGATGGGGATCGAGGGGCGGGTTTGATGTCGCCCCGGGCTCATGCGCCCCGGAACGCGACGCCGCCGCCTGTTCTGCGCGCATGCGCCGGACGAGATCGAGTTCGGCCTGGAAGTCGACGTAATGCGGCAGTTTCAGGTGCTCGACGAAGCCGGTCGCCTGGACGTTGTCGCAATGCGCGATGACGAATTCCTCGTCCTGCGCGACCGCCGTGCGTTCCTCGCCGAATTCGCCGGCCCGAAGCGCCCGGTCGACCAGCGACATCGCCATTGCCTTGCGCTCGGACTGGCCGAAGACGAGGCCGTAGCCGCGCGTAAATTGCGGCGGCGCGTCGGCCGAGCCGGCGAACTGATTGACCATCTCGCATTCGGTCAGCGTCACCGCGCCGAGCGGGACCTCGAAGCCGAGTTCTTCCGGCACGAAGCTGATCTCGACCTCGCCCATGCGGATCTCGCCGGCGAAGGGATGGGTGCGTCCATAGCCGCGCTGGGTGGAATAGCCGAGCGCGAGGAGAAAGCCTTCGTCGCCGCGCGCGAGGGCTTGCAGCCGCAGGTCGCGGTCGGCGGGGAAGGCGAGCGCGCCGCGCGTGATGTCGGAGACGGGCGCATTGGGGGCGGCGGCGGCGTTGGCTTCGATCA